>JAIYBS010000230.1 GCA_027488415.1 Planctomycetaceae bacterium
CGCGCTTCCGAGAGTGCCTATTTGACTTTGTACCCCGGGACCGCCGCAGTCTTCTGGATCGGTCAGCTGTCGACAATCGCAGAATGCGTCTCGACCGAAAGTGCGAACGCCAAGGTAATACGTGAAGGCAACGATGTGACAGCCGAAATTCTTGATGGGGCAATGATGAACTTCATCGCACTTCGATTTCATGCACGCGAGAAAAAGGTCGTCACATCCTTTGCGTCCGCCGGGTGGAAGCGGACCCGGATCCGATGTGTCGGTCGGAGGCCGTCCGAATCCGCGATAGCAATTGTCATGGTCGGAACAACATTCAGGGAAGAAGTCCGGAACATCAGCCCACCCTGAGCCGCAGTAGTTGTGGCGCTCCGGCGATTCGCGGTCAAATCGCTCAAATGCGCAATCCGGCAGGACTTCAGGTGCCGCGGTTGGTGGGGCAGATTCGGTCAGTTGTGCCACGACTTGCTGGAACTTTGCAACTGCTGCTGCACGAAGTGGTGCAGGACATTGTTCAGCGGCACCACCTCGGACTGCTGCATGAAAGATGCTTAGTGCTTCGGGGTTTGCCAGGGATGCCTGATTGTCGACCTGTGCAGTGATCCACAGGTTCAAGAAGCCATCCAAGTCAGATTCGGTGACGGATCCTGAAGCGTCGATGTCAGCGCGTGGCTGTGAGTCGCTGTAGTCGACCACGTACTCCGCGAGGTCGTCAAAGTCGACGGTACCTGTAGGCCTGTAGTCCGCGCGCGCGTCCTTGAGGAGAACCGGCCGGAACTGTCCAGGACCTGTCTGGAGATTTGCGATGATCGTCGTACTCTCCGTCACGCCCACGCAGGATTCGATCACAGCGTCTGGGCGGTTACGGATCCGGCCGTCGAGCGACATGAATCCAGTGGCTGTCCCTGCTACTCCGCGCCATCCAATCGCGGTCTGGGCGGTGCCGACGATCCACCCGCTTTCGGACTGGTCGAGCGGAACGGCATTCTGATGGCCAACGGGCGTGGCGATGTCCTGTACTCCAGTCACGGTATTGGCGCGGAACGGGGTGATTCGTATAGCGCCCGTCGTGGTTTGCCCGATGAAGGCTCCGACCGTAGAGCCGGAGTTGATAACAGACGTTATCCATCCTGAAGTGTTGTCTGGAATCAGTGACGTGATTCCGACGCCGCACTGGTCGTATGAACTCGCGATTGCCAAGCTGAACTCCAGTTGGCTTCCAGCCTTTGCAATCGATGCTCCGACAGTGCCGGATGCGGCAATCGCTGTTGTGGGCATCTCGCGCTGCCGGGCGGGTCCCAGATCATTCCAGCCGGCCGCGAGCCCGTACGCCGCTGAAGGCATGTAGATGAACGAATAGACGGCACCAGACTTCAGGCCGTGCGCGATGATCACGCCTTCCTTGGTGCTGCCGGTCGCGACGAGGGAACTGACGCCACCGGGTAGGGGTAGGTCCTCTGCCGTCCAACGGAGTCCATCGACGGGTGCACTCGCAGCAAAGGCAGTGGCCGTCACGAGATGGAGCGCGACGAGGGTGTGAGCAAGGGCGCTTGAAGTAGATTGATAGTTGCCGATCAACATGATTGTCCTAGGGAGAGATGTTGCGGGAATGGGCCAGCGCCATTGGGATCTGGTTTCGATCTTGTCACCGCTCCACCCACCCCGATGTGACCGGCCCACCCGGCAGATTTCCGATTTTTCTCCCAACTCCCCCGATCACGCTCTCCGGTTCACGGCAATCCGAGCGTCCGAGCGTTTCTAGGGCAGGGCGGCCTTTCCGGCGCTGTCCGGCATGCTCCCCCGATCCGCGGTCACAAACGCGAGCGCGCGAAAGGCCCGCCACGACGCTCCACGCGGGCCGATTCGGCCACGCCGCCAGTCAACGAAAAGACCCGCCTCGACTTCGAGGCGGGCCTTGAACTCCCCCAGCTGGACTCGAACCAGCAACCTGGCGGTTAACAGCCGCCCGCTCTACCGATTGAGCTATAGGGGAATGCTCGGTAGGGAGGGGAATTCTATCGAATCCCCCCGTGCCCTTCAACCATCGGGAATCCGGGCGGGATCCTTGAGCCGGGGCGCCGAAAATCGGCCCGTTCCCCGCGTCAGAGCCGCTTCGCCGGCGGCTCGATCCGCGTCCGGCCGCCCAGGTGCGGGCGCAGGGGCTCGGGGACCGTCACCGTGCCGTCGGCGTTCTGGTGGATCTCGAGGAGCGGGATCAGCACCCGCGGGCTCGCGATCACCGTGTTGTTGAGCGCCCACGCGTGATGCACCTTGCCGTCGGCGTCCTTGTAGCGCAGGTTCAGGCGGCGGCACTGGTAGTCGCCGAGCCGGCTCGCGCTGTGCGTCTCGCCGTACTCGCCCGTCGGCGCGCCATCGGCGCCGGCCTCGCCGCGGCCGGGCATCCAGCACTCGACGTCGATCATGTCCTCGTTCTTCATGCCGAGGTCGCCGGTGCAGCACTGGAGCAGCCGGTACGGCAGCCCGAGCGACTGGAGGATCTCCTCGACGAAGCCGAGCATCCGCTTGTGCCACGCGCGGCTCTCCGCGTCGTCGGCCTTGCAGACCACCACCTGCTCGACCTTGTCGAACTGGTGGATGCGGTAGAGGCCCGCCGTGTCCTTGCCGGCGGCTCCGGCCTCGCGGCGGAAGCAGGTGCTCACCGTCGTGTACGTGAGGGGCAGGGCGCTCTCGGGCAGGATCTCGTCGGCGTGGATGCCCATGAGGCCCACCTCGCCGGTGCCCGTGAGGAACAGGTCGTGCCCGCTGCCGCGCGCGGATTCCTCGATGTGGTAGGCCTGCTCGCGGCCGAACGGGAAGAAGCCCGTCCCCTGCATGCATTCCTCCTTCACGATCACCGGCACGCCGACGGCCGTGAAGCCGTGCTTCTCGACCATGTGATCGAAGGCGTAGCGCAGCACCGCCTGGTGCAGCCGCATGCCCATGCCCGTGAGGATGTAGTGGCGCGTGCCGCTCATCTTCACGCCGCGCTCGAAGTCCGCGAGGCCGAGCTCCTTCACGAGCTCGAGGTGCGTGCGCGGCTTGAAGCCCTTGTTCGCCTCGAAGCCCTTCGCCGGGTCGAAGCCCGCGGGGTGCCAACGGCGGACCTCGACGTTGCCCGAGCTGTCGGCGCCCTTCGGCACGTCGTGCGCCGGCGGCTGCGGCACGCGCATCAGGAGGTCCTGCCAGTGCGGGTCGATGAGCCGGAGCTCGTCCTCGAGGAGCGCCACCTGGCCCTTCAGCGCCATCGGCTTCGCCTCGAGCTCGGCCAGGTGCTGCTCGACGGCCGCGCGGGCGCCTCCCTCGACGGTCTTCAGCTGCCCCTTCAGCTTGCCGATCTGCGGCCCGACCTCCTTGCTGATGCGGTTCTGCTCGGCGCGCGCCGCCTCGAGCTTCGCGAGGATGGACCGCCGCTCCTCGTCCAGCTTCAGGAGCCGGTCGATGTCGATCTCCGCGTTCTTGTCGCGGGCGCCCTGGCGGAAGCGGTCCGGGTTCTCACGGAGCTGGCGGATGTCGATCATGGGGCGGGGATGGTAGCGCGAATTCGGGTTGGTTCGGCGGTTGACCGCGCGGCAAACGTACATACAATGTCTGTATGTCAGGAGTGGAGTTCGAATGGGAC
>JAIYBS010000217.1 GCA_027488415.1 Planctomycetaceae bacterium
CACGGTGAGCGCGAACCTCGCCGTCGGACTCGCGCGCTACGGCGCGAAGGTGGGCCTCCTCGACGGCGACATCTACGGCCCGAGCGTGCCGACCCTGCTCGGCCTCGAGGACGTCCCCACCGAGGCGCGCGGCAACATGCTGCTCCCGTTCGAGGTGCACGGCATCAAGGCGATGACGCTCGGCAAGCTCGTCGACCCGGACAAGGCGCTCATCTGGCGCGGCCCGATGGCCCACGGCGCGTTCAAGCAGCTCGCGCTGCAGACCGACTGGGGCGCCCTCGACTACCTGATCATCGACCTTCCGCCCGGCACCGGCGACGTGCCGCTCACGATGAGCCAGCTGCTCCCGCTGACGGGCGCCGTGGTCGTGTGCACGCCGCAGCGCGTGGCGCAGGACGACGCGCGTCGCGCGGTTCGCATGTTCCAGCAGCTCGGGATCCCGATCCTCGGGGTCGTCGAGAACATGAGCTACTTCGTTGGCGACGACGGCAAGGAGTACGACCTCTTCGGCCGCGGCGGCGCCGAGCTCATGTCGCAGACGATGGGCCTGCCCTACCTCGGCGGCATGCCGATCCACATGCAGCTGCGCGCCAACTCCGACGCGGGCACCCCGCTCCGCAACTGGGACACCCCGGCGCTCGGACGCGACATCGACGCGCTGTGCCAGCGCCTCGCCTCGCAGGTGAGCATCCAGTCGCTCGGCGGGTTCGTGCAGCCGACGCTAAGCGTGCGGTGACTCAGTACCCGCGCCCCGCGTACGGCCAGTAGCCGCCGCGCAGGTTCGAGACCGTGAAGCCGTGCCGGCGCAGGTACGCGCACGCGCGCGCGCTGCGGTTGCCGCTTCGACAGTAGGCGACCACCGGACGCGCCGGGTCGAGCTCCCCGATCCGCGCGGCAAGCTGGATGAACGGGATGTGCACCGCGCCCTCGACGTGTCCCTTCGCGAACTCCTGCTTGCTCCGGACGTCGAGCACCTGGGCACCGCCGCGGATGCGACGGTTCGCCTCGCGCGGCGACACCTCGTCGCAGCCGGCGCACTCGAACGCGTCCTCGTCGATGGCGGCGAAGTCGCGCGGCGCGATCCAGCCGGCGAACCGGTCGAGCCCGACGCGGAAGAGCACGCGGACGGCCTCCTCCACGCGGTCCCCGTCGATCACGAGCAGCACCTCGTCGCCGGGCTCCACGTAGTTCGCGACCGTCGGACCGAAGTACGGGTCGAGCATCGCGAAGATGGAGCCCGGGAGGTGCCCGTCCACCCATGCGCCCCACTCGCGGGTGTCGATCACCACGCGCGAGATGCCGCGCGCGGCCTCGGCGAACTCGGCCCCGGCCATGCGCGGCGGAGCGGGGATCCGCTCGTGCACGGCGGGTCCGCGCTCATTGGTCCGCTTCACGCGCTCGAAGTACGGCGGCGGATCCGGCTGGTCGCGGAGCAGGCTCTCGATGAAGCGCGCGCCGTCGTCCTTCGACCGAAGCGGCCGGTTGATCACCCGCTCGATCCCGACGGTGCTCTCCGGGAGCCTGCAGATCATCTTGCCGCACGCGCTGCCCGCGCCGTGGCCCGGCAGCACCGGCACCGCGTCCGGCATGTCATCGAGGAGCGACAGGCTCCGGCGCAATGCCTCGGCGCTCTCCTCCACCGTCATCCCGGCCTTCGAGAGAAAGCCGAGGTCCGGGCGGCCGACGTCGCCTGCGAACAGGAAGTCCCCCGAGAACAGCGCCCGAGGCGCGCCGTCCGCATCGACCACCGCGAAGCTCAGCGCCTCGCGCGTATGCCCGGGCGTGTGCCGCACCGCAAGGCGAACGGAGCCCACCGAGACCTGGTCGCCGTCGCGCAGGAACCGCACGGATGCGCCCGCGTGGAACGGCCCCGCCGAGGTCCACTCGGCCGGCTCGCCCATCCCGCTCTGGTAGACGGCCACCGGCCGCGTCGCCGCGAAGCACCGGACCCCGCTGACGAAGTCCGCGTGCACGTGCGTCTCGGCGACCGCGACGATCCGCAGCCCGAGCGCCGCCGCCTCGCGCTCGTACCGATCGATGTCGCGCTCCGGGTCGAGCAGGATCGCCTCGCGCGTCTCCTCGCAGCCGACGAGGTAGCTCGCCTGCGCGAGCGCGGGGTCGTAGATCCGCCGGTAGATCACTTGAATTCCTTGCGCAGCTGCCGGAGCGCCGCGCCGAAGGCGTCGAGGTGCTCCTTGCCGTGCGCAGCGCTCACCTGGCAGCGCAGGCGGGCGTGGCCCTCGGGGACGACCGGGTAGCCGAAGCCGATCACGAACACGCCGAGCTCGAGCAGGCGGCGGCTCATCGCGATCGCCTTCGCGGTGTCGTGCACGATGATCGGGCAGATCGCGGTCGGGCTCTCCAGGACGTCGAAGCCGGCCTCGCGGATCGTCGTCCGCGCGTACGCCACGTTGTCGCGCAGCCGCTGCACGCGCTGCGGCTCGCGCATCAGCACCTCGATCGCCTTCTGCGCGCTGCACGCGACCGTCGCCGGGAGCGCGTTCGAGAAGAGCGTCGGGCGGCCGCGCTGGATCAGGAGGTCGATCGCCTTGCGCGAGCCGACCACGTACCCGCCGGCCGCGCCGCCGAGCGACTTGCCAAGCGTCCCGGTGAAGTAGTCCACCTTCGTCGCGTCCATGCCCCAGTGCTCGTGCGTGCCGCGCCCGGTGCGGCCCATGACGCCGGTGCCGTGGCTGTCGTCGACCACCAGGTACGCGCCGAACTCGTCGCACACGGCGCGCAGGCCCGGCAGGTCGCCGATGTCGCCCTCCATGCTGAAGACGCCGTCGGTCACCACCCAGATCGCGCCGGTCACCTCCGGGTTCGCGCGCGCCGCGGCGAGCTTCGCGCGGAGGTCACCGAGGTCCGAGTGCCGGTACACGCCCTTGTGCAGGCCCTTCTTGATGACCGCGGCGAGGCGGATGCCGTCGATGATCGACGCGTGGTTCAGCTCGTCGCTGATCACGAGGTCTCCCGGCTCGCAGAGGGTCGGGAAGATCGCCTCGTTCGCGTTCCAGCAGCTCGTGAAGGTGTAGGCCGCCTCGCAGCCGTAGAGCTCGGCGATGCGCGCCTCGAGCGTCTCGTGGCACTCGAAGGTGCCGCAGATGAACCGCACGCTCGCGGTGCCCGCGCCGTAGCGGCGGAGGCCCTCGATGCCGGCCTCGACGACCTCGGGATGGTCCGCGAGCCCGAGGTAGTTGTTCGAGCAGAAGCACGCGACCTCGCCGTAGCCGCGGAGCCTCACCGTGGCGCCCATCGGTCCCTCGATGGTCTGCAGGTGCTTGAGCTGCCCCGACTCCTTGAGCGAGGTCAGGATCTGCTGCGTGCGGCTCTCGAACGGGCGGGCGACGGCGGTGGTCATCCGCGAAGCGTACCGCAGGAAACCGCGCTTTCCTGCCCGGGAAACCGCGCCCGCCGCGCGCTCAGCCCTTGCCGTACCGGGCCCGGATCTTGGGCATCAGGTACTTCTCGAACGCGCCCTCGAAGGTGTAGGTCGGGCTCCAGCCCCAGTCGCGCCGGGCGGCCGAGTCGTCGCACTCCTCCGGCCAGCTGTCGACGATCGCCTGGCGCCCGAGGTCGGGCACGAAGCTCACCCGCGCCCCCGGGAACGCCGCCTTCACCATCCGCTCGAAGTCGGCCGCGGTCGGGCTGAACGCCGAGACGTTGTAGACGATGCGCGTCAGGCGGTCCTTCGGCGCCGCGGCGAGGCGAAGCAGCGCGTCGATCGCCTCCGGCATCGTCATGAAGGGGATGCGCGTGTCGGGACGCACGAAGCAGTCGTAGGCCTTCCCCTGCGCGACCGCGTGGATCATCTCGGGACCGTAGTCGCTGGTCCCGCCGGACGGCACGGTGTCGCTCGAGATGATCCCCGGGAAGCGGATCGAGCGGAAGTCGACGGGCCGGGACATGCGGTCCTTCGCGAGCTTTCGGTAGTGGTCCTGGTAGTAGCGGCCGAGCTCCTCGCCGGCGAGCTTGTTGACCCCGTACATCGTGTGCGCGTGCGTGAACTGGTCCTCGCCCACGACCCGGTTCGCGCGCTTCGCGTCGATGGTCGGCATGCCGTACGCGGCGATCGAGCTCGGGAACAGGAACTTCACGCTCTGCCCGTGGCTGCCCGCCTGCTCGGCGGCGAGCTTCAGCAGGTTGAGGGTCCCGCCGACGTTCACGTGGTGCGCGGTCTCCGGCGCGAACTCGCCGCGCGTCGAGAGGAGCGCCGCGAGGTGGAAGATCTCCGAGATCTCGAACTGCGCGTTGACGCGCTCGATGAGGCCCGCGTCGCAGATGTCGCCGACGAACGCGTCGCGGCACTTGGCGCGCACGTGCGGGTCGAGCTCGCGCACGTCCATCGCCACGATCTGCTCGCCCCGGGCGGCGAGCGCGTCGATCAGGCCGTGGCCCATCTCGCCGCCGGCGCCCGTGACCAGGATGACTCGTTCGCGGCGGTGTCCGGACGGCGTGTGTGCGTCTGCGCTCATGGGGCGGAAAGTGTATGCCGCCCCGCCCCTCCCGGCGCCCCGTCGCGAAGGTCAGGCAGACGCCCCGAGCCGCTCGAGCAGCCGCTTCGTCGCGAGGATCCCCTCGCGCTCGGCCATGCCCTTGCCCTCGAACTCGATGCCGACGAACCCCGCGTACCCGGCCTCGTCGAGGATCCGGAACATGCGCGCGTAGTCGATCGTCGTCTCGTTCCCCTCGGCGTCGAACGCGTAGCTCTTGGCGCTCACGTCGCGCGCCCACGGCATCATCTCCGCGATGCCGCGGTAGCGGTCGTACTGCTCGGTCGCCGACAGGCGGAAGTTGCCGAAGTCGGGCAGCGTGCCGACGTTCGGACGCGCGGTGCGGCGCATCAGGTCGGCCATCCACCCGCCGTCGGAGCTGATGCCGCCGTGGTTCTCGACGATCACGTCGAGCCCGTCGGTCCGCGCCCGGTCCGCGAGCGCGCCGATCCCTTCGGCGCATCGCTCGAGCTGCTCCTCGCGGCTTCCCTCGCTCCGCGCGTTGACGCGGATCGCGAAGCAGCCGAGCGCGCTCGCGGCGTGCAGCCACTTCAGGTGGCGCTCCACCGCCTCGGCGCGAGCGCGCGGATCCGCCGCGCCGAGGTCGCCCTCTCCGTCGACCATGATCAGCACGGATCGAACGCCCTCGCCGTCGCAGCGGCCGCGGAGGTCGCGCAGGTAGGCATCGTCCGCCCCCTTGCCCGCGAAGAGCGTGCTGACGTACTCGACCGCGGAGAGGCCGTACTCGCGCCGAGCGACGGACGGGAAGTCGAGGTTCGTCATCGCGCCGGCCTTGATCGACCGGTTGAGCGACCACTCGGCGAGCGAGATCCGCCTGGGGATGCGGGCCGGGGGCGCGGGGGGCACCGCGGCCGACGCGTCGGTTCGCGCCCCGGTCGAGGAGCAGCCCGTGAACGCCACGCCTGCTGCCGTCCCGGCGATCGCGGCGAGCGCCGAGCGTCGCGACAGGAAACCCGCATGCCGGCCTCGATCGATCATCGCCCGAGGATACCCCCTTGCCCGCGCTACCCTCATGCGACGCATGCGACACCTCGTCCACACGACCCTCGCCGCCCTCGCTGCCTGCGCCGCCTCGCTCGCGCAGGCACCCGCACCGCAGGCGCCGTCCTCCTTCGGGGCTCCGATGCAGCCGG
>JAIYBS010000058.1 GCA_027488415.1 Planctomycetaceae bacterium
ATCATCGGCGCCGGGCTCGGCGGCTCGCTCCTGGCGCACTTCCTCGGCCAGCGGGGCTGGCACGTGCGCGTCTTCGAGCGCCGCGGCGACCCGCGCGCCAAGGGCTACGTCGGCGGCCGGTCCATCAACCTCGCGATCAGCGCGCGTGGCCTCCACGCGCTCGAGCGCGCCGGGCTCGCCGACGAGGTCCGCACGAACGGCATCCGCATGCCGGGCCGCATGCTGCACTCGGTGGCCGGCCAGACCGCCTACGTCCCGTACTCCGCCGATCCGACGCGCGCGATCATGAGCTTCAGCCGTAGCGCGCTGAATATGATGCTCCTGCGCGCGGCCGCGGCGCACCCGACCGTCGAGTTCCTCTTCGACCATCGCTGCACCGACATCGACGAGTCGCGCGGCACCGCGGTCTTCGAGTGGAAGGACGGCACGCGCGTCGAGGCGACCGCGGACCTCGTGGTCGGCGCGGACGGCGCGTTCAGCGCGATGCGCCGCCACCTCGAGCGCCGCGAACGCTTCGAGTACTCGCAGTCCTCGCTGGCGCACGGCTACAAGGAGCTCACGATCCCGCCCGTCGCCTCCGGCCCGCACGCGCCCTTCGCGATGGAGCCGAAGGCGCTGCACATCTGGCCGCGCGGCGGCAGCATGATGATCGCGCTCCCGAACCCGGACGGCAGCTTCACGTGCACGCTGTTCTGGCCCTTCGAGGCGGTTCCCGGCCGTGACGACGCCACGTTCGCGACCGTGCGCGACGGCCGCGCCGCCCTCGACCGCTTCCGCCGCGAGTACCCGGACGCCGTGCCGCTCATGCCGACGCTGGTCGAGGACTTCGACCGAAACCCCGTCGGCTCGATGGTCACCATCCGCTGCTTCCCGTGGTCGGTCGCGGGCCGCTTCGCCCTCCTCGGCGACGCCGCCCACGCGATCGTCCCCTTCTACGGCCAGGGTGCGAACGCGAGCTTCGAGGACTGCGAGTGCCTGGTCGATGCGCTCGAACGTCACCCCGGCGACGTCGCGCGCGCCCTCGACGAGTACCAGCGCCTGCGCAAGCCGAACGCGGACGCGATCGCCGACATGGCGCTCGCGAACTTCGTCGAGATGCGCGACCGCACGGCGTACCTCAGCTTCAAGCTGAAGAAGAAGCTCGACCACGCGCTGAACCGGCTGATGCCCCGCGCGTTCGTTCCGCTCTACGACCTCGTCAGCTTCTCCACCGTGCCCTACGCCGAGGCGCGCGCCCGCGCCCGCCGGCAGGACCGCGCGGTGCTCGCGGCCGGGATCGCGCTCGCGGCGATCGCAGCCGTCGCGATCGCTGCCTTCGCAGGCATCGGAGCCCGCTGACATGTCGAAGCTCATCGACATCTCCCCGCGCCTCTCCGCGCGCACCGCGGTGTTCCCCGGCGACACCCCCTTCGCGCGCCGCAACCTCATGCACGTGGACGACGGCCACCACATCTCGCTCAGCGCGATCGAGCTGACCGTGCACCTCGGCAGCCACGCGGACGCCCCGATCCACTACGGCAAGGGCGGCCGCACCATCTGCCAGCAGCCGCTCGACCTGTACGTGGGCCCCTGCATCGTCGTGCGCGTCGACGGCGCGCGCGGGCGGGCGATCGGCATCGCCGACCTCGCGGGGAAGGTGCCCTTCGGCACCGAGCGCGTCGTGATCGCCACCGGCACGTACCCGGATCACGAGCGATGGAACGACGACTTCGCGTCCGTCGACCCCGCGCTGGTCGCGTGGCTCGATACGCGCGGCGTCCGGCTCGTCGCCATCGACACGCCGAGCGTCGACCGCCCCGACAGCAAGGATCTTCCGGCCCACGCCGCGTTCTTCGCGCACGACGTCTCGATCATCGAGGGCGTCGTGCTCGAGGGCGTGCCCGAGGGCCGCTACGAGCTGATCGCGCTGCCGCTGCACATCGAGGGCGCGGACGCGAGCCCCGTGCGCGCCGTGCTCCGGAAGACGTAGCCCGGAAAGTGGAGCAGGGCTACATCTTCTCCACCGCGACCACCGCCTTCACCTCGACCGCGATCGGCGTCGGCAGGGCGGTGATCCCGAGCGTCGTGCGCGTCGGGTTCGGGTTCCCCGGTCCCGCGAACCACTCCGCGTAGACCTTGTTGTAGGCCGCGAAGTCACGCCGGATGTCCGTGAGGAACACGGTCACGTCCACGACGTCCTCCCAGCGCGCGCCCGCGTCCTCGACCACCGCGCGGACGTTCGCGAAGCAGCTGCGGCACTGCGCCTCGATGTCGTACGACGCGACCGAGCCGTCGGCGGCGAGCGTCACGCCCGGGATCTCCTTCGAGCCGCGGACGCGCGGACCGACGCCGGAGAGGAAGAGCAGGTTCCCGACGCGCTTGGCGTGCGGGTACGGGCCGACCGGCTCGGGCGCACGCGACGAATGGATGTCCTTCGACATGGGTGCGGATGCTAGCCCCGCCCGGCCCGCGCTCACGCCGGCCAGGTGATCGACTTCGGCTCCGTGAAGAACCGGAGCGCCTCGTCGCCGCCCTCGCGGCCCACGCCCGACTGCTTCACCCCGCCGAACGGAACCCGCAGGTCGCGCAGCAGCCACGCGTTGATCCACACGATCCCGAACTCGAGCCGCTCCGCGAGACGTTCCGCATGTGCCCGGTCGCCGGTCCAGACGTTCGCTGCCAGGCCGAAGCGGCTGTCGTTCGCGAGCCGGACCGCATCGTCCGCATCGTCGAACGGCGCGATCGTCACCACCGGCCCGAAGATCTCCTCCTGGTTCGTGGTGCACGACATCGGAAGCCCCTCGATGACCGTCGGCATCCAGAACGCGCCGCCGCGCACGCGTGCCGGGAGCGACGCGGGCTCCGGCGCCGCGCCCCCGCACAGCACCTGGCCGCCCTCGGCGCGCGCCCGCTCGACCGCGGCCGCGACCTTCCCGCGGTGCGCCTGCGAGACGAGCGATCCCTGCTCGGTCGCCGCGTCGAGCGGGTCGCCGACCCGCAGCGCGGCCACGCGTCGCACGAACTCGTCGCGGAACCGCGCGTAGATCGCGCGCTCGACGAGCACGCGGCTCCCGCAGAGGCAGATCTGCCCCTGGTTCTGGAAGCCCGCGCGCACCGCGCCGGCCACCGCCGACTCGAAGTCCGCATCCGCGAACACGATCGTCGGGTTCTTCCCGCCGAGCTCGAGCGCGGTCCGCTTGAACATCGGCCCCGCCACCTGCATGATCCGCGCGCCGGTCTCGGTGCCGCCCGTGAACGTGATCACCGGGATGCCCGGGTGTGCCACGATCGCCGCACCTGCCTCCGCGCCGCGCCCGTGCACCACGTTCAGCACGCCGGCCGGGAACCCCGCCTC
>JAIYBS010000215.1 GCA_027488415.1 Planctomycetaceae bacterium
CGTGATGCTGACGCAGATCCCGGCGGCGCGGGAGCGACTCGCTCAGCGTTGAGGTGCGGCTGCGGGCTGGGGCGCGGCAGCGGGCTGCGGCACGGCGATCGGCTGCGGTGCCGCGTCGTCGGCGGGCGCGGCGGGCTTGAAGCGCCCGTCCAACATCAGCTCGACGGGCGCGTCGCCGGCGGTCTCGAGGCGGATCGTCCGGATGGCATCGCCCTCGGACGCGCGGAACTTCGCGATCACGGCCACGGCGAGCGACTTCCCGCCGCCGATCGACGCGGGGAGCGGCGGATCCGTCGAGACCTCCGTCGACACCGGGACGCGAAGGCTCTCCACGCGCACGGCGCCGAGCCCGCGGTTGCGGAGGATGAACGTCGCCGGCACCTCGACCACGCCGTCGGCCGGTCCGGGGCCCGCCGTGATCCACTCGGTCGTGCCGCGCGGACCCTCGAGGTCGGAGAGCTTTCCCGCGCAGCCGCCCGCGGAGACGACCGCGCCGAGCGCGAGCAGCGCCCGCGCGACCGCCGACCGCGACCGACGCGCCGCGGTCACAGGTTCTCGACCTTCCAGCCGTCGCGATAGGTGCGCTTGAGCATCGCGCTCGCGGCGGGGCTGTTGCGGAACGTGCATGCGGAGGCGTCGTACTCGAGCTTCTTGCCCGGGTCGAGCGCGCTCATCGCGCCGATCGACAGGCTCTCGCACATGCGACCGCCCTTCTCGAAGCGCGACACGCACGCATCCTTCTTCCCGGAGAGGCAGGCATCGACCCAGTCGTGCCAGTGGTTCGAGCGGCCGAGGTCCTCGGGCTTCATCTCGACGGCCTTGCCGTCCACGAAGACGCGCGCCCACGCGTGCTCGATGGGGAACCACATGATCCCCTTCTCGCCGACGAGGATCACGCCGCCGTCGCCCTTGACGACGTCCTCGCCCTCCTTGCCGCCCTCCCAGCCGTCGGGGAGGCCGATCGCCTTGAAGTCGGGGAACTGGCCGCCGTCGTACCACTTGAGCGTGAGGCCGTCCTTCGAGGTCTTCGGCGTCGCGGCGTAGGTCATGACGACCGACTCGCTCTCGGGGAACTGGTCGGCCGACGCCTTCACCGGGTTGCACCACGCGGTCAGCGGGCTGCCGAGCTCGAGCTCGTAGAACGGCACGTCGAGCATGTGGCAGCCCATGTCGCCGAACGCGCCGGTGCCCCAGTCGATCGTGCCGCGCCAGTTGAACGGCGTGTAGCCGTCCTTGAAGGGCCGCGACTGCGACACGCCGAGGAAGAGGTCCCACGACAGCCACGCGGGCACCGGGTCCGAGCCCTCGGGGCGCGGGTTGCCCTGCGGCCACCAGCCGGCGGGCCGGTTCGTCCACGCGTGGATCTCCTTGACCCGCCCGACCACGCCGTCGCGCAGCAGCTTCGCGCCGTAGCGGCGCCACTTGGTGGCGATGCGCTGCGTGCCCATCTGCGTGACGAGCGACTTCTTCGCGCCCGCGACCTCCGCGAGGCGACGGTTCTCCCACGCGCCCTGCGCGAGCGGCTTCTGGCAGTAGACGTGCTTGCCCATGTTGAGGGCTGCCATCGAGATCGGCGCGTGCATGTGGTCGGCGGTGCTGCACACGACCGCGTCGAAGCGGTCACCGAGCTTCGCATACATCTCGCGCCAGTCGGCGAAGGCCTCGGCGGCCGGGAAGCGCGGCTTGATCTCCTTGCCCTCGCCGTCCTTGCCGCCCTTGCGCAGCACCTCGAGATGCCGGCTGTCGATGTCGCAGAGCGCGACGACCTCGACCATCTTGTGCGAGCTCACCTCGTTCAGGTCGCTCAGGCCCATGCCGCCGCACCCGACCTTCGCGACGCGGAGCTTCTCCATCTTCCACGGCTCGCTCCGCACCAGGTGCGAGACCGAGCGGAACGCGAACGGCGTGGCGAGCGACGCCAGGACGAAGGAGCGGCGGGTGATCTGCATGCCCGCATTGAACAAGAAACCGGCCGGCCGCGCGAAGCGGCCGGCCGGTGGATTCGCGATCGGGCATGGCCCCGGGTCAGCTCGACCAGCCGGCGAGCAGCAGGCCGAGGTCCGCGCCGTTCGTGGTGCCGTCGCCGTTCAGGTCGGTCGCCCCTGCGGTGCCCCAGCCCGCGAGGAGCAGGCCGAGGTCCGCGCCGTTGGTGACGCCGTCCCTGTTCAGGTCGGTCGGGTCGAACAGGCCGCAGTCGTAGGAGACGACCCGGAAGTCGTCGATGCCTGCCTCGACGATCGAGCCGCCGACGCCGATGTCGCGCGCCACGAAGCGGACCTTCATGTTCGCCGAGGGCGTCACGTAGTCGCGGATGCGGAACGACTTGTTCACCCACGCGCCTGCGTTCTCGGAGACGTCCTCGAGCAGCGTCCAGGTGGCGCCGCCGTTGGCCGAGATCGAGATCGGCATCGTGTCCTCGTTCGGGTTCGAGCCCTGGTTGTTCGAGAACCAGCGCCAGTACGAGACGAAGGTCTCGTCGCCGGTGCCGTCGAACGCCGGGGTCGTGAGGGTCGCGATGCCGCCGTCGAGGTCGGCCGCGCCGACCGCGCCGCCCACCGCACCGTTGCCCGTGACGAAGCAGTTGGTGCCCGTCGGGGTGCGGTCGTCCTCGGGCTGGGCAGCGGTGGCGACCGGATCGGCGTTCACCCAGAGCCCCGCAGTCGCCGTGTCACCGGCGGCCGAGAGCAGCCAGGAGCCCTGCGACTC
>JAIYBS010000277.1 GCA_027488415.1 Planctomycetaceae bacterium
ACCCGGTCACCAGGATGACCTTGTTCATGTTGTCGAGGTGGCGCAGCGTGATCAGGTTCTTCAGGCCGAACAGCTCGCGCGCCGGCACCGCGAGCGTCACCACCATGGCGAAGCCGCTGAAGATGGCGCCCGCGACGAAGTACGGCGGGAAGATCGTGGTGTGCCAGCCGGGCAGCTGGCTGGTGGCGAAGTCGAAGGACACGACGCTGTGCACCGAGAGCACGAGCGGCGTCGACAGCGCGGCGAGCAGGAGGTACGCGCGCTCGTAGCGGTGCCAGTGGCGGTTCGAGCCGCGCCAGCCCAGGGCGAAGAACCCGTAGGCGATCTGCTGCACCTTGCCCTTGGCGCGGTCGCGCATGGTGGCGAGGTCGGGGATCAGGCCGACGTACCAGAACAGGAGCGACACGTTGAAGTACGTGCTGACGGCGAACACGTCCCAGAGCAGCGGGCTGCGGAACTGCGGCCACATCTCCATCTGGTTCGGGATCGGGAACAGCCAGTACGCGAGCCACACGCGGCCGACGTGGATGCCCGGGAACAGGCCGGCGCAGATGACCGCGAAGATGGTCATCGCCTCGGCGAAGCGGTTGATGCCCGTGCGCCACTTCTGGCGGAAGAGGAACAGGATCGCGCTGATCAGCGTGCCCGCGTGGCCGATGCCGACCCAGAACACGAAGTTGGTGATGTCGAACGCCCACATCACGGGATTGTTCAGGCCCCAGACGCCGACGCCGGTGAAGATCAGGTAGTTGACGCAGAACCCGAGGTTCAGCACGAGCAGCATGCTCAGGCCGAACATCACGTACCACGCCTTCGGCGGCTTGCGCGTCTCGTTCGGACGGCACACCGTGGCGGTGACCTCGTGGAACTTGGTGGCGCCGAGGACGAGCGGCGAGCGCTTGCCCGGCACCTCGCCGGTGTTGTCGATCTCGGTGAATCCGTGCATCGAGGGGCGTCCGTGGTCAGGGGCGGGGATGGTGCTCACGCTGCACCGCCGTTCTTCGCCGGGGCCGGGGCCGCGGCATGGTCGTGCCCGGCGTGGTCGTGGCCGTGGTCATGGCCGTGATCGTGCGCGCCGTGGTCGATCGCGGGGTTGTCCACGCGGGCGAGGTACTTGAGGCGGGGCTTCGTGTTGAGCTCCTCGAGGAGGTCGTAGCTGCGCTTCGTGCGCTGCAGCTGCAGCACGTCGCTGCCCTCCACGTTCAGGTCGCCGAACGCGATCGCGCCCGTCGGGCACGCCTGCTGGCACGCGGTCTGCACGACGCCGTCGGCGATCGAGCTGGTCGCGGTGCCGGAGGCCGTGCCGCCGGCGCGGACCCACTTGTTCTTCGAGGTGATCTTCGCCGCCTGGATGCGCTGCGTGCAGAAGGAGCACTTCTCCATCACGCCGCGCATGCGCACGGTGACCTCGGGGTTGAACTGCATCTTGCCCCAGTCGTTCGGGCCGTCCTTGACGTAGTACTCGGGCTTCGTCATCAGGAACTCGCCCTCGCGGACGGGGTCGCGGCGCTGGTAGTCGAAGAAGTTGAAGCGCCGCACCTTGTACGGGCAGTTGTTGCTGCAGTAGCGGGTGCCGATGCAGCGGTTGTAGACCATGTTGTTCAGGCCGTCCTTGTCGTGCACGGTGGCGGCCACCGGGCAGACCTGCTCGCAGGGCGCGTTCTCGCACTGCACGCACGTGACGGGCTGGACGCGGTACGCGTCGGGCTTCGCGGCGTCGCCGCCCTTGAAGTAGCGGTCGATGCGGATCCAGTGCATCTCGCGGCCGCGGGCCACCTGGTCCTTGCCGACGATCGGGATGTTGTTCTCCGCCTGGCAGGCCACGACGCACGCGCTGCAGCCGGTGCAGGCCGCGAGGTCGATGGTCATCGCCCAGCGGTACTTCGCGCCATCGAGGTTCGTCTCCTCCCACATCGAGAGGCGGTGCGCGACGTGGGTCGCGTGCTTCGCGAAGTCGGGGTGCTCCTTGTAGTGCGCGAGCGAGGCCTCGCGGATCAGGGTCGGCAGGCGCTCCTGGATGCTGTCGGCCGGGATCGACGGCACGACCGCGTCGGCGGTGCCGTGGTCCTGCGTGTGCGCGAAGTCGTAGGTGCCCTGCCCCTTCGCGGCCTTCACGCCCGTGGCGAGCGTGAACGCGGCCGACGTGCGCAGCGGCGACGCGGCGAAGCCGGCGCCCGCGGCGATCGTGCCCGCGGCGGCTCCGCGGCCGTAGCCGACGGCGAGGCCGAGGACGTCGTCGGCCATGCCCGGCACGACCCACGCGGCGGCGGATCCGGAGGCCGAGCCGACGGTGAGCGAGACCATGTCGCCCGACTTCACGCCGAGCTTCGCAGCGGTGCCGGCGGACAGGAGCAGCGCGTTGTCCCACGTGATCTTGGTGACGACGTCGGGCAGCTCCTGGAGCCAGCCGACGTTGCCGAGGCGGCCGTCGAAGACCTTGCCGTCGGAGAAGAAGGCGAGCTCGAGGCCCTCCGACTCTGTCCGGCTCGCGGTCCACGCGGCCATCGCCTTCGCGGCGAGGTTCGGCTCGGGCGTGCCCTCGCGCTGGCGCGCGGTGCCCTCGCAGACGCCGCGGTCGAGCTCGGTGCGGAACGCGCGCTCGAAGTCGGCGCCGGACTTGCCGGTGCGCGCCATGTGCGTGCGCTTCACGAGCTCCATGCCGGAGCGGACCTCGTCGCCGGCGAGCGCGGCGCAGAGCTCGAGCGCGCTGCGCCCGCCCTCCGCCGGGTCGAGGTTCGGCGCCATCATCGGCTGCGTCAGCGCGACGGTGCCGTCGGCGGCGCGCGTGTCGCCCCAGCTCTCGAGGAAGTGCGTCATCGGCACGTGCCAGGTGCAGCCCTGGGCGCGCGCGGTCTCGTCGGCGCGGTAGCCGAGGTGGACGACGTGCTTCGCCTTCGCCATCGCCGCGGCGAAGCCGAGGTCGGCGGGAGCGTCGAAGACGGGGTTCGTGCCCATCATCACCAGCGTGTCGACCGTGCCCGCGTTGAGCGCGGCGACGACCTTCGCGAGGCCCGCGGCGCACGTCTCGCCCGGGACGGCGACGGTGTCGACCGTGCTGCCGTAGGCGCCGAGCTTCGCGTTGATCGCGGCGGCGACGGCGTGCGTGATCGCGGGCTGGCGCGGACCGGCGACGACCAGCGCCTTGCGGCCGGCCTTCTTGAGGTCCTCGACGAGCGCGTCGACGATCTCCTGCTCGTGCGCGCCGAGCTTCGGCGCGAACGCGGCCATCTGGCGCGCGCCGTCGACGCCGAGGCGGTCGGCGATCGCGGCCGCGAACGGCGCGACCTGCGACGGCTTCATCGCCAGGCGCTGGTCGGCGTTCATGCCGGTGAGCGTCAGCAGGCCCTCGACCTGGTAGACGCGGCTCATCGTGGCGGCGCCGGCGTCCTTGGCGACGAGCTTGCCGCCCTCGCGCTTCACGAGCGTGCGGCCCGCGGCCCACGCGCGGGCGTTCGCGACCGAGGAGCCGCACTCGTGCAGGAAGTCGGAGTCGAGGCTGAGGATCACCTCGGCCTGGTCGAACTTCGGCTGCGCGCGGCGCGGCGAGCCCCACGCGGCGGTCGCGCCGTCGAGCGCGCTGTCGTCGTTGACCGAGCACCACGAGGCCCAGGTGGCCTTCGGGAACGCCTTCATCAGGCGCTCGCGCTCGGCGAGCATGGTCGGCGAGCCGGTCGGCTCCGCGAGCACCACGAGGCCGGCGCCGCCGTCCTTCTTCCACTCCGTGCGGCGCGCGTCGAGGAACGCGTCGAATGCCGCGGCGTTCGACTCCTTGCCGGCGTTCAGCGCGATGCGGCTGCGCTCGGGGTCGTAGAGCTCGAGGACGCGCGACTGCAGCATCGCGTTCGAGGGGCCGACCTGTGCGGCGCCGCGCTTGGCGAGCTCCGCGGGATCGATCGCCGCAGCGCCGCCCGCGAGCGGGGCAGACGGGTGCGCCGGGTTGCCGTCGAGCTTGATCGGCCGGCCGTCGAACGTGGTGGCGAGCACGCCGTAGCCCATGCCGCCGAGCTCGAAGCTCGTGGAGTAGGCGACGGGGATGCCTGGCGAGCGGTTGGCGGGGCGCGACGCGTACTCCGCGAACTTCGCCTCGGGGAAGCGGCGGCAGCCCGCGGCGGCGAGGCCGGCGAGCGCGAAGGACGCGCCCATCACCTTGACGAACGAGCGGCGGTCGTCGTCGGTGACCTCGCTCGCGCCGGGCTGGAACTCGCGGTGCATGTACGCCTGGAACTCCGGCGTCTGGCTGAGCTGCTCGACCGAGCGCCAGTAGGCGGAGCGGCGCGCGGGGCCGTTGCCCTGATCGGCGGCGGGGGCGACGCTGGCGTTCTCGGTGGAACCGTGGTTGCAACCGTCGTGCATGTCTGTTCGTTCCGTTTCCGTTGCGTGTTCGTGCGTGTCTGCGTCCGGCGCGTCCGCTCAGCGGTGGCAGGTCGAGCAGTACTCGTTCGGGTGGATGTCGTACTTCTTGATCAGCTCGAGGCGCTCGTCCTTCGACCAGGTCTCGGTCGTCGGCTTCCAGATCGCGAAGACCTCTTCCGGCGGCCGCACGCGGTCGACCGGGTTGCGGTGGCAGTCGAGGCACCAGCCCATCGAGAGCGGCTGCGCGCGGTGCACGATCTCCATCTGGTCGACGCGGCCGTGGCACTCCACGCAGCTGACGCCGCGCGTGACGTGCGCCGCGTGGTTGAAGTACGCGTAGTCGCCGAGCTTGTGGACCTTGATCCACTCGATGGGCATGCCGGTCTCGTAGCTCTCGCGGACCTTCGCGAGGTTCGGGCTCTCGCGGTGGATCTGCGTGTGGCAGTTCATGCAGGTCTGCGTCGGCGGCACGGCGGCGTGCGCGGCGTTCTCGACCGTGTTGTGGCAGTAGCGGCAGTCGAGGCCGAGCTTGCCGGCGTGCAGCGCGTGGCTGAACGGGACCGGCTGCACGGGCTGATACTGGCCCTCGAGCGTCTTGGGGCTGAAGCCGTAGGCGACGAGCAGCGTCACGTACAGCGGCGCGATCGCGCCAACCACCAGCACGAAGGGCAGGAGGGCGTTCGACCAACGGGGAAACAGGAATCGGCTCATCTTTGGGAAGTCCGTGTCGGGAATCCGGATCGGCGCTTTGGGAACGCCGATAGACTTTGTGCTTTTTTTCACAAAGTCCACCGTGAATGGTAGGGCAGCCCTCGCGGTTCTTCAACAACGGTGCCGACCCACCGGGGCTACGCTGCCCACATGGAGCTCGCCCAAGCGCTGGAACGCGGAGTTTCCGTCCATGACCCGGGGCTGACGGACCCGGACATGGCCCTGGCCGCCATGGCCAGGGCGGCGAGCCCCGAGCTCGGGATCGATGTTCCGACGCTCCACGAGGCGCTGCGCCGCCGGGAACGGATCCTGCCGACGGCCCTGCCCGAGGGAATCGCCTTCCCCCACGTGATCCTGCCGGGCATCCGACGGACCTTGGTCGTCCCCATGAGCACGCCGGCCGGCGTTCCGATTGCCGCAAATGAGCCACCTAGCACGCTTATTATTGGACTCTTTGCCGGCCCAGGTCACCCGATCCAGCACCTGAGGCTCCTGAGCCGCCTCGCCCGGATTGCCAACGCTCCGGAGTCGCTCCGCCTGCTGCGGGCCGCCCCGAACGCCGATGAACTCGTTCACGCGATGTTGGAGCTTGACGCCCAGCACGCCTGAATGAGCGCCACGGTGATCGACACCCACTGCCATCTCCTGTACGACGGGCTGCACGAGCGCCTCGATCAGGTGCTCCGCGACGCGCGCGCGGTCGGCGTCGGGGGGTTCGTCACGATCTCGACGACCTGCGAGGACGCGGTGCGCGGGCTCGCGGTCGCCGAGGCGCATCCGGACGTCTGGTGCACCTCCGGCATCCACCCGCTGCATTCGGCCGATCCGATCGACTGGGACTCCCTGCTTCGCGCGGCGCGGCACCCGAAGTGCGTCGCGTGGGGAGAGCTCGGTCTCGACCGGCACTACCCGGATCCGCCGCAGGACCTGCAGCTGCGCGTCCTCGAGGAGCAGCTCGCGCACATCGAGCGCTGGACCGCGGAGGGACTCGCGAAGCCGGTGGTCATCCACTGCCGCCGTGCGGTGGCGGAGCTGCTGCCGGTCCTGCGCGCGAGC
>JAIYBS010000037.1 GCA_027488415.1 Planctomycetaceae bacterium
CGCGTTCCTGGGGCTGTACCGCCGGACCGGCGGAGCGGAGCACCTGGAGCGTGCGATGACGGTGGTCGACCTCGTCCACGCGTACCTCGGCCGGCACCGGAGCGACGACGCGCGCGCCGGCTGGATCAGCGGGCTCGGCGAGTTCGCCGGCGCGCGGCGGCCCACGGCGGGCGGCCTTCGGATCGGCAAGCCCCTCCCGGAGCGTGGGATCCTCGAGGCCTTCGACGGGCAGGTCGAGTGGGAACGCGACGGCCAGTACTTCCACTACCTCACGAAGTGGATGCACGCGCTGAACCGCATGTCCGTCGCCACGGGCGATCCGCAGTGGAACCGGTTCGCGGTGGATCTCGCGCTTGTCTCCCACGCGACCTTCGTCCACGAGCCGCACCCGGGCGGCTCCAAGCGCATGTTCTGGAAGATGAGCATCGACCTCTCGCGTCCGCTCGTGCGATCGATGGGGCACCTCGACCCGCTGGACGGCTACACCACGCTGGCGACCGTGCGGGCTGCCGAGCGTCGGCAGGATCCGTCGTTCGCCGCGCTCGACGGCCCGATCGAGGACATGCGCCGTATGTGTGCCGAGGTGCGCGACTGGTCGAGCGGCGACCCGCTCGGTGTGGGCGGGCTGCTCGCGGAGGCCGCGATGCTCGACGAGCTCGTCGCGTCCGGCGAGGTCCCGCCGGACCCGCTGCTGGACCGACTCCGGCGCGACGCGCTCCGTGGCCTCGAGGCGTTCGTCGCCCGGGACGAGCTCCTGGCGCCCCCGTCCGACCGACTCGCGTTCCGGGAGCTCGGGCTGGCGATCGGCCTGCAGGCGGTCGGCGCGGATGAGGCGTTCACGCCGTACCTCCCCGTGGTCGATGCGATCGAGTCCGCCTGGCGGTCGCCGGTCGCGCAGTCGAGCATCGGCTGGATCGCGCATCAGGACATCAACTCGGTGATGCTCGCCACCAGCCTCGTGCCGGACGCGATCACCGCCTCCTGGGAGCACCTCGCGGCCGGGCGGCCGGCGTGCGCGTGACGGTCCGCGGACCTCGCGCCGGCCACCGGGCCTCCGGCGCTTGACGCGGCGGTGAAGCCGCGATATCGTTTACCTGACACAAATGTCAGGAATCGATATGCACACGAGTTCATCGACTGCGATCCGCCGCGAGATCGGCGCGCCCCGGGCGACGCCCCGGGACCTCCAGGCCCTCCTCAACCTCACTGCCGGCGTCTCTGCAGCCTTTCTGGGCTGGCAGGTCGCGTTCGCCGTCCCGGCCTCGTTCGGCGGGCTCTCGATCGACCGGCTGACGGCGCTCCTCGCGCTCCTGGTTTCCGTGGTCGGCGCCGTCACCTTCCGGTACTCGGTTCGGCTGCTCGACGGCAACCCGAGGCAGGGTCGGTTCCTCGTGCTGCTCGCGGGCACCGTCCTGTCCGCGCTCACGCTCGTCTGTGCCGGGAACCTCGCACTGCTCTTCGCGGCCTGGATCGTCACGAGCCTCGGCCTCCATGCCTTGCTGACCTTCTGCGACGATCGTCCCGAGTCCCGTCGTCCGGCGCGGAAGAAGTTCCTGATCAGCCGGATCGGCGACGTCGCGCTCCTCTCGGCGCTGCTGATCCTCTGGAGGGATTGGGGGACCTCGAACCTCGCCGACGTCGGCGAGTTCGCCGCACGGCCGGACCAGCAGGGCACGGTGCGCCTCGTGGGGCTCCTTGTCTCGATGGCGGCACTCGCGAAGAGCGCGCAGTTCCCGTTCCACAGCTGGCTCCCCGAGACGATGGAGGCGCCGACTCCGGTGTCCGCCCTGATGCACGCGGGAATCATCAATGCCGGCGGGGTGCTGCTGCTCAAGTTCGCGCCGGTCATCGCGCGCTCGCCCGAGTCGTGGCTGCTGCTCGCCTCGGTCGGTTCCCTGACCGTCGCGGTCGGGATGATGTCGATGTGGGCGCAGGTGAAGGTCAAGCGAACCCTCGCATGGTCGACCGTCGGCCAGATGGGGTTCATGGTTGCCCAGTGCGGCCTGTGCGCATTCCCGGCGGTCGTGCTTCACATCCTCGGCCACGGCTGCTACAAGGCCCGGTGCTTCCTGCGCTGCGGGGAGCTGGAGCCGACCGCCGCGGACCCCGTCGCGCCGCGTCGCGGACTTCTTCTGGGGCTGCTCGGGGCCGTGGCCGCCGCGGCGGCGATGTCCGGCTTCGCGTTCCTGCGTGGCGTCGATCGATCGCCCTCGCCGTCCGAGCTGTCGATCGGCATCATCCTCTCGATCGCGATCGGCCAGGTCTGGGTCGCCGTCCTGGGCCGGCCCGTCCGCGGTGCCGGGCGCCTCGCGCTGCGGAGCGCCTCGGCGGTGCTGCTGACGGTCGCGGCATCCGTCGCGGCCGCCGGCCTCTATGCAGGCGCCGCGCGATTCCTGCGGCCGGTCCTCGGGGACCTGCCGCAGCCTGACGGCGCGGCCGCATGGATCGCGGCGGCGATTCCCGCGCTGACGGTGGCCCTCCTCGCGGTGCTGCACGCATGGCTGCCGTCGCTGCACCGCACGGCCGCGGGCCGGGCGCTCCACATCCATGCACTTCAGGGCTTCTACTTCGGGGCGATCGCGGATCGCTTCGTCGACGCGATCATGCCACCGGCCCGCCGGGCCAACGAAGGAGCGGGACATGCTTGAGAGTCCGGTACGAGTCGAGACGGCGATTGCCCAGGAGCCGGTCCGCTCGGACATCGAGTCCGTGTGTGAGCTCATCCCTCCCGTCTGGGACCTTCCCAACTTCGTGGCGGTGAACCCGTTCCTCGGCTACTCGGGGGTCCGACTCGACGAGGCCGCGCGGCGCATGGCTGACGGCCTCGGCGCCTCCGCGCTTCCCCCGCTGGACTACTACCGCTGGCGATGGAAGTCAGGGGCGTTCTCGGCTGCCAACCTCGGGGCAGCGGCGCGCCGGGCGGGCGTCGACGAGGGGTTCCTGGTGTCGGTGCTCTCGGGGCGCGAGCCGATCCCGATGCGTTCTCGGCTGCTCGTGACGACCTTCGCCGAGATGCACGACCGCATGCACGGAACCGACTGGAACGGCACGATCGTGCGATCCGCGGCCCGTTGGTGCGCCGTGTTCGCCAGCCGCGGCGGGTCGCACTGGCGCGTCTCCGACGGCATGGGCCTCTACCGGAGCTGGCGCGAAGCGGCCCGCGTCGATCGATCGCTCGACCTCGCGGGTCTCCGCGGGTTCCGCAGCGGCGTGTCCTCGCTGCCCGATCGCCCCGAGGCGGTGATCGAGGAGATGCTGTCGTCCCTCGATGTTCCGGCTCGGCAGCGGCGCGATTACCTGTACCGGCTGCTCGGCGGCCTGTATGGGTGGGCCTGCCACTTCCGCCGGGACGCGTGGGAGCGAGATCCGCGCGACGTCGGGCAGGTCCGTGATGTCCTCGCGATCCGAATCGCGATGGACGCGGCAGTCGCACGGCTGGCGCCGGGGGCGAGGCCCTTCGACGTCGTTCCGTTGCCGGCCGGCGCGGAGGACGAGAGCCTGCGCCTCGTGCTCCAGGATGCGCTCGAGGACGGCTTCGCGAGCCGATTGCTGCACCGCTTCCAGCCGCCGAGCAGCACGAACGCCCTGCGGCCCGCGGTCCAGGCGGTGTTCTGCATCGATGTGCGCTCGGAGCCCCTCCGTCGGCACCTCGAGTCGCAGTCCGACCTGGTCGAGACCCGCGGTTTCGCGGGGTTCTTCGGCGTGGCCGTCGACTGGCAGGACGCCGGATCGGGAAGCGCCAGGTGCCCGGTGCTCCTCAAGCCGTCCTTCTGCCTGCGTGGTGCGAGCGGCGCGGACGCGATGCATGGCATCGCCGCCCATGTCCAGGGCGCGCCGGGTTCGGCCTTCGCGTTCGTGGAGATGCTCGGACTGTTCTACGGGATCCGGATGGCAGGTGATTCCGCTGCGCTGCACGGCGGTGCGGGTTCGCACGAGGAGAGCGCCCCGATCGACCTCGGCTGCCGCGCCGATGGCATCGGCATCGGCGAGGGTGACCGCGTCGCGCTCGCGGACGGCATCCTGCGGAACATGGGGTTCAGTGACCGGTTCGCGCGCATCGTCCTCCTGTGCGGACATGCCGGCCGGTGCTCCAACAACCCGCACGCCGCCGGCCTCGACTGCGGCGCCTGCGGCGGGCACGGCGGTGCGCTGAACGCGCGGGTCGCCGCGGCGTTGCTCAACGATCCGGAGGTCCGGTCGCGCCTCCGTGACCTCGGCTGGGGAATCCCGAGCGACACCTGCTTCCTGCCGGCGTTGCACGACACGTCCACGGACGACGTTCGGTTCATGGACATTCACTCCCTGCCGCCCGGCCACCGCCGCGAGTGCGAGGACCTGCGCGCCCAGCTCGACGCCGCCTCGGCCGCAGTGCGCCGCGAGCGGTCTGCCGCCCTGGGCGTTCCGTCCGACGACCCGGTCCGTCTTCGGAGCGACCTCGTGCGGCGTTCGCGCGACTGGTCGGAGGCCCGCCCCGAGTGGGCGTTGGCCCGGAACGCCGCGTTCATCGCCGCCCGTCGGTGCCGAACCCGGGGCCTCAACCTCAAGGGCCGCGCGTTCCTTCACGAGTACGACGAGTCCGTCGATCACGATGGCTCGGTGCTTCGGCTCGTGCTGTCGGCGCCGATGGTGGTCGCGTCGTGGATCAACCTGCAGTACTTCGCGTCGACCGTCGACAACGACGTGCTCGGCGCCGGCGACAAGGCGCTGCACAACCGCGTCGGCCGGGTCGGGGTCGTGCTCGGGAACGGCGGGGACCTCCGTACCGGCCTGCCGCTCCAGTCGGTCCAGTCGCCGGATGGGCGGTGGTTCCACGAGCCGCTGCGCCTGCAGGTGGTCGTCGAGGCCTCCAAGTCCTCCATCGATGCCGCGCTCGCGGCGCTGCCCGCCGTGGAGCAGCTCGTGTCGAACGGCTGGGTACGATTGTTCCAGCTTCCCCGAGACCAGTCCGGCATGGTGCGCCGGCTGCCGGAAGGGGGCTGGGAGCATCGCTGAATGTCCACGCGACAGTCGAAGAAGGCCCAAACTCCTGCCAAGCGGTCGGGGCGATTGGCGGCGCAGCTGCCTGCACGCCCCGCCGCGCGCCCCGAGTCGCAGCCGCAGTGGACGTTCCTCAGCAACCACGCTCACGTGCTGCTCCTCCTCGCGCGGGACCCGGACATCCGGCTTCGGGACGTGGCGACCCAGGTGGGCATCACCGAGCGCGCCGTGCAGCGGATCGTGGCCGACCTCGAGGAGGGGAGCTACATCGAGCGTGAACGGCTCGGCCGCCGGAACCGCTACCGCGTCCATCCGGACCTCCCGCTGCGCCATCCCATCGAGGCGCACCGGCGCATCGGCAGCCTGATCGCGCTGGTCGTGGACGGGTGAGTGTTCGGCGGGGGGGCGCCCCGGACGGCGCGTGCAGGTGGGCTAGCATGGCGCAGTCGAGCTGGAACTTCGTCACGCACTCCGCAAAGGACCACCCATGAACATCCGCGCCCGTCTCTCGCTCATCGTCGCCGGCCTCGTCACCGTCGCAGGCCTTGCCATGGCTGCCCCCGCCGGCCCTGACTTCCAGGGCGCCGCGTATCCGCTCGACACCTGCCCGGTGTCCGGCGAGAAGCTCGGCAAGGACGCCGTGACCTGCGTCCTCTCGGGCATGAAGGACAAGAAGCTCGACGGCACCCAGGTGAAGTTCTGCTGCGCCAAGTGCGAGGCGTCCTTCAAGGCGGAGCCCGAAAAGTACGTCGGCAAGATGAACGACGCGATCGCGAAGGCGGCCTCCGCGTACCCGCTCTCGAAGTGCCTCGTGATGAAGGACGAGGGGATCGACGCCGACGCGAAGGTCGTCGTCTACCAGAACCGCGTCTACAAGCTCTGCTGCAAGAAGTGCGTCGGGCGCTTCGAGAAGGACCCCGCGAAGTACGCGAAGGAGTACGACGCGATGGTGGCTTCGCAGGGCAAGCCGGCCGACGGCACGAAGAAGTGACCGCCGGGCGCCCGGCCCGGGCGTGATGCCCGGGCCGGCAAGCGCCGGACTCGATCATCGCCGCGTGCGGCGTCGACCGCGCGCGGCGATGCCGGCGATGAGCGCGAGGTTCGCGACCGCGGGTCCGGGGACCGTGAAGGCGTAGATCGCCTGCTGCGCCGTGCCGTTCGAGCGTCGGATGGTGGCTCCGAGATTCCACTCGATTCGCGCCCCGCCGCCGAGCTCCGCGACGAAGAGCTGTGCCACGAGCACCCCTGTCGAGGCGTTCGCCGCTGCGCCGCTCGAGGCTCCGTAGTGCACGCCGCCCGCAACCTCATGCGCGAGGCGGATGGACGACAGTCCGGCGAGGCTGCGCGCCTCGGCGCTTGATCCCACGAGGTACCAGCCGGCGTTCGCCGGGATCGCCGACGTCCATGGGTTCGAGATGCCCATGCCCGGATTGCTCGGGGTCGAGAATCCGTTCAGCGATCCCGACGGGCCGGCGAAGTTCCACGAGGGATCGCCGAGCGTCGCGGCGTCCGGGCTCCATGCGCCCGTCATGGAGTCCATTCCGCCGCCGACCGTCAGGAAGCTGTCGAGGGAATTCCAGTCCTGCCCGGCCCCCGGAGCGAACGTCGAGTCACCTCCCGCCGCCTGAAGGAATCCGCCGGCAGAGTTCGTGGTCACGAAGCCGGGACCTGCGGCCGATCCGCCGAACACGTTCACGAGCCGGTCGCTCGCGCTGCTGGTCGCGGCGAAGACGTTCACGAGATAACCGCTTCCGGTGTCCCGCACGGTCGACGTCCAGCCGATGAAGTCGGCGTGCGCTGCCGCGGTCGAGAGGGTCGTTGCGAGCAGGGCGGCGGTGTGGATGGTCTTCATGTTGCGTGGTCCTTGTCTCTCTGTCGTCGCTGTCCGGGTTCGCCCGGCACCTCGACGACTGCATGGCGACAGATGATCCGCGACACGAGGCACCGCTCCAATCGGGACGGTTCCTCGATGGCGACGCCGGCTGAAGTTGGGGGTCTGTCCGCGATGACGCCGCTCCGGGCGAGTCGTACAACCTCATCCTCGCGACGATCCCGCGTCGGGACGTCGTGAACGAACGCAAGGAGGTCGGGATGCATCGTCTCAGCAAGTCCGTGTTCAGTTCCGTGGCCGTCGGCGCCGTCGGGCAGGCAGCGCTCGCCGGTGGATTCGCCTGGCAGACAATCGCCAACAACGGGCAGGCGATGCCCGGTTCCTCGTCGCTTTTCAACAGCTACAACCAGCCATCCATCAACTCGGACGGGTTGGTCGTCTTCCGGGCTCGAAGCAAGGGGCCCCAGCAGCCGGTGCGCGGCGTCTACGCGGTGCATGCCGGCGGCGGTCCGATCTCGGTCGTCGCGGAGGTCTCGGACGAGGTTCCGCAGCCGAACAACACGCCCGGAATCGGTGGCGAGGGGCTTGCGACATTCCGCGAATTCCCGTCGTTCCCGCGGATCGACTCCGCATCGGCGATGATGGCGACCCGCGCGCAGTCGCAGCCGACCTGGACGTACATGCTTCCCGACGGCACCGAGACGCGGGTCGGTACCGCGGGCGTGTACGCCACCGTCGGAGGCGTGCTTCGCACCGGTGCATCGCTGCTCGGCGCAGTCGCCGACGCGGGCACCGGCGCGCTGGTATTCCCCTGGTGGCAGGTGCCCGGCACCGCGCCCGGTACCCGGTTCGACCAGTTTCCGGGTGCGGCGTCGCCCTGCGACGGCGAGTTCATCGTCTTCAAGGGCAACTGGACGGACGTCGCCGCGGCGACGGGCCGCACGGGCGTGTACTTCAGGAGCATGACCGCCATGGGCGGGAATGCCCCGGTGACGCGGATCGCCGATTCGACGATGCTCATTCCGGATCAGCCGAAGGGAGGCTCGGTCCCGTTCGGGTCAACCGCCCCCCCGAGCGCTGCATTCGGGACTGCCGTGTTCCTCGGCCTTGATTCCGAGGAAGCTCCGACGATGGGCGGCATCTACCTCGCTGCTCTCGAGGCCGACCCCGAGCTTCGCCCGGTCGTGCGCATCGGCGATCCCGTGCCGGGGGCCGATCCGGGCTCGACCTTCGTGCGCATCGGCGAGGCGCTCTCGTTCGACGGTCGATGGGTGGCGTTCTGGGGTGCGTGGGGAACCCGGATGACGCCCCGTGTCCTGACATGCCCGGTGGACGGTAATGCCGACCTGATCGCGTTCTGCAATGAGGAGTATCCCGACGGGTTCCTCGTCGAGGTTCCGGAGCACCAGGGCTTCTTCGCTGCCGACGTGAGTTCCGGTGCCATCCACGCGATCGCGGTCACGGGCGATGGCATCGACGACATGATGTACTGGAACTTCTCCGGCAGCCCGCCCGGATCGGGTGAGGGCGACGAGGGCGGCGACCAGGAACTCCCGCGCTGGAGGTCTGCGTCCTTCGTCGCGATCGCCGGCACCGGTCCGGGCACGTTCCAGGCCGCTTTCAAGGCGCGGAGCGGCTCGACGGACGCCATCTTTCTCCGGAACGGCCCTTACGGCGCGGTCGCAGCGCCCATCGTTGGGACTTCGACGAACGGCAGCGCAGTGGATGCGCAGGCCCCCGCCGGATCGTCCGTCACCGCGGTCGGCATCGAGCGTGATGCGCTCCGCGGAGGCCGCCTCGCGATGACGGCGAGCATGCTCGACGTGGTCAGCGGCGAGTCGTGGGCGGGCGTTTACGTCACGGACGTGCCCGGCCCGCACGGATGCGCCGGCGACCTGAACGGCGACGGCAGCGTCGGGGGCGCCGACCTCGGGCTGCTCCTCACCGAGTGGGGATGCCCCGCTTCATGCATCGCCGACATCGACGGCGATGGTGCGGTCGGCGGGAGCGACCTTGGGCTCATGATGACGGCATGGGGACCGTGCCGCTGATCGGCGGCGCGTCTCGGTGCGCGGGCGGTGCCGGCATCACCGGTACTGCCCGCGCACCAGCTCGCACGCCGCGGCGTCGAACCGGTCGTCGCGGCGCATCTGCGTGAACAGTCCGAGGAGGTCCGCCTCGCCGAGGCGGCGCTTCTCGGCGCCGCGCACGTCGAGGTAGACGCGGCCGCGGTGCATCGCGATCAGCCGGTCGCCGAGCGTCGCGGCCTGCTGCATGGAGTGCGTGACCATCAGCGTGGTCGAGCTGCTCCGCGCGACCAGGCGCACCGTGAGGTCGATCACCAGCTCCGCGCTCCGCGGGTCGAGCGCCGCCGTGTGCTCGTCGAGGAGCAGCACGCGCGGGTTCGTGAGCGTCGCCATCAAGAGCGTGATCGACTGCCGCTGTCCGCCGGAGAGGAGCCCGATCGGGTCGTCGAGGCGGTGCTCGAGGCCGAGGCCGATCTGCGCCAGGAGGTCCCGCCACTCGCCGCGCTTCGCCCCGCGCAGGAGCGGCGCGAGGGTGCGCCACTTGCCGCGCTTGGAGGCGAGCGCCAGGTTCTCGGCGACGGTGAGTCCGGGCGCCGTGCCCGCGAACGGGTCCTGGAAGACGCGCCCGACGAGGTGCGCGCGCCGGTGCTCCGGCCAGCCGGAAATGTCGGTTCCGTCGACGAGGACTCGGCCGGCGTCGAGCTCGAACGCGCCGCTCACCGCGCCCTGCAGGGTGCTCTTGCCGGAGCCGTTCGTGCCGATGACGACGGTGAACGATCCCGCCTCGAGCTCGAGGTCGACGCCCGCCAGCGCGCGAACCTCGTTCGCGGTGCCGGGGTTGAAGGTCTTACGGACGCCGTCAAGCCGGAGCACGGGAACCTCCTCCGCGCCGGGCGCGCAGGCCCGCGAGCCAGCCCGGCCCGACGATCGCGGCGAGCACCACCACCGCGGTGACGAGCTTCAGGTCGTTTGCGTCGAGCCCCGCCCGGATCGCGAGCGCCACGAGCAGCCGGAACAGCACCGCGCCCATGATCGCTCCCGTCACCGCGAGCCCGATGGATCGCACGGGTCCGACGAGCGTCTGCCCGAGGATCACGCTCGCGAGCCCGAGCACGATCACGCCGATCCCCATCTGCGCGTCGGCGAACGCCTGCATCTGCGCGAACAGCGCGCCCGAGAGCGCGACCAGCGCGTTCGACATCGCGAGCCCGAGCACGGTCATCCGGTCGGTGCTGGTGCCGAGCGCGCGGAGCATGCGCGCGTTCTCGCCCGTCGCTCGCATCGCGGCGCCGAGCTCGGTCCGCAGGAAGAGCGTGAGCGCGATCCCGACGGCGGCGGCAACAATCGCGCAGGTGAGCAGCGTGCCGAGGTCGGCGGACGGCACGTCGTAGCCCGCGATCCGCACCGACGGCCCGAAGGCGCGCTGCGCGAACGCGTCGAGCGGCGTGAACACCGTGCTGCCGGCGATCTGCAGGTTGCTCGAGCCGAGCACGCGGAGGTTGACCGAGTACAGCGCGGTCATCATCAGGATGCCCGAGAGCAGCGCGTTCACCTTGAACCGCACGTGCACGAGCCCGGTGATGCTGCCCGCGATCGCGCCGCCCGCCATGCCCGCGGCGGTGGCGCTCGCCGGATCCCAACCCTCCTTCAGGCACCGCGCGGCGATCGCCGCACCGAGCGGGAACGATCCGTCGGCCGTGATGTCCGGGATCTGGTAGACGCGGAACGAGAGGAAGATCCCGACCGCGAGCACGGCGAAGATCAGCCCGATGGCGAGCGTCGCGACGAGGAGGCTCACCGGGCACCCCCGATCCTGATGGCCCACGCCACGCCCCGGACAAAGCGCGTCTCCGTGCCGTCCGCCGCGCGCAACGCGTGCATCACCCCGCGCAGCGGCTGCTCGGCGAGCAGCCGCGCCGCGGCGGAGATGTCCGTGGTCGTCGCGGGAACCGGCCGGTACGCCGCGATGGCCGCGTGCGCGTGGAGCGCGACCGGGCCCGCATCCGTGAGCGTGGCCGCGACGGCCGGATCGACCTGGATTCGTTGGTCCGGGAGCGCCGCGACGCCGACCACGACCATCGATTCGCCGGCGTGCATCGGCTCCCCGGCGAAGCGGATGGCTGTGCGGAGCCGCGCGTCGTCCATCGACGCGGCATCGCTCTCCCAGCGATCGGGCGACGTCCGGGCCCACGCGCCGAACGCCCCCGCGCACTCGCCCACGGCCACGAAGGCGACCGGCCCGCCGGCGGCGTTCGCGAGCCGGGCGGCGAGCGACGAGATCGCGACCGGCGCGGTGCCGCTTCGCTCGAACTGCGCGCGCAGGGCGACCGGTCCGTCCACCGCAATCGCGTCCCACGCGGCGCATCGGCTCCCGCCACCGTCCTCGGAGGCCACGCAATCCGGCCTCGGCGCGTCGGCTGGCGCGACGGCGACGGTGCCGCCGACCGCAAGCCCCTCGCCGAACAGCCCTGCGGCGCCGACCACGTCCGCCGCGAGCCCGAGGTGCCCGAGCGCCAGCATGCCCGGCGCCGCGTGGAGCATCTGCCGGGTGACCGTCCGTGCCTCGCCGCGTCCGGCGTGGAGCAGGGTGGCGGTGCCCGACCAGCCATCACCGATGTCGATGGACGAGGAATCGCGCTCCGCGGCCTGCCGCGGCGCGGGCGTCCCCATCAGCATCGCGTCGAGCCGCGACACGCGGAGCATGCGGTGGACCTCGTCGCTCGCGTCCACCACCGCGAGCACGCCGCCGACGGCGCGGAAGCGCTGCACCGCGCGCAGCAGCACGCCGATCCCAACCGACGAGATGAACGTCACCTGCGCGAGGTCGACCTCGATCCGCGCGCGCCCGAGCCGGATGGCCGCCTCGAGCTCC
>JAIYBS010000074.1 GCA_027488415.1 Planctomycetaceae bacterium
AACCGGCGCACAACGGAATTTAGGAGAGATTCGTGATGCCCCGCAGCCCGACGCCCCCGCCGCCGGGTGGGCCGGCAGCACGTCGATCCTCATCGCGCCCGGGCACCGATTCCGGAACGTCGACGCGATGCTGACCAACTTCCACCTGCCGCGCAGCACGCTGCTCGCGCTCGTGGGCGCGTTCGTCGGCCTCGACCGGCTCAAGGAGCTCTACGCCCTGGCGCAGCGCGAGGGGTACCGGTTCTACAGCTTCGGCGACGCGATGCTCATTCTGTAGCCGAGCCGGCGGGTCGCCCGCATCTCGAAAAATGCAGCCGCCCCGGCGAGGCGTGGACGCCGGGGCGGACTCGACGCATGTGACCCTGGATCGGCCCGCGTCTCTGCACGTGCGGATCTCTGCCGCGGGCCGCGCGCGTACACGCACAGCACGGCCCAAGAGAGACCGCTGTCGAGAGGTGAAATGGAATGGGGTTGCGGCCCTTTCCTGCCTCTCTCCGAAATCAAGAGGGTCCCTACACCCTCCAATGTCCGTGCGCGGCTTTTTCGGCCTGCGCAGCGAGGACAGGGCGATGATGCACCGAGTGACCGGCAAGTCAAGCGATTGCATCGTTTTGCGTTCGCAAATCGGCGGTTACGGGGCGTTGCCTGCCCGGCACGGGCCCGGGTGCTTACGCTCACGCCATGGACCTGAAGGACCTGCGGCGCGACGCGCTGAAACTCGCGGACTGGATCACCGTCCGATCGATCGCGGGCGTGTCGCCGCTCTCGAGCGCATCGGACCTCGCGGACCGGTACCTCATCGACCAGGGATACGCATCGAACGACCGACGCGTGGACGCGCTCATCCGGTGGGAGACCACGAAGAACTTCACGGCGGGCTTCCTGACGGGGCTCGGCGGCGTGCTGACGCTCCCGATCGCGGTGCCCGGCTCGGTGGCCGCGTCGTGGCTCATCCAGGCGCGCATGGCCGCGGCCATCGCCGCGATCTACGGGCACGACCCTCGGTCGGACCGGGTCCGGACGGTCGTGCTGCTCGCGCTGGTCGGGGATGCGAGCGCCTCGAAGCTCCTGAAGGGAGCCGGGATCGCGCTCGGCCGCCAGGCGGCGCTGCGCGCGATCGAGCGGGTGGGCGGACGCACGCTCACCGAGATCAACCGGGAGGTCGGCACGCAGCTCATCGCCAAGGCCGGCGCCAAGGGCGCGGGGGCGAAGGGCGCGTCGAAGCTCGTTCCGATCGCCGGCGGCGTCGTCAGCGGCGCCTTCGACGCGGTGAGCTGCCAGGTGGTCGGCCGGTGCGCGAAGCGGTTGTTCCGCCCCGAGTGAGCGTGTGGTCGATCGCCGGCGCGCGTGCCGAAGAAGCCTGTACAGTGCTTCCCGGCGGACGGATCCGCCGCCAACGCCTTCGGCAAAGGACTGCCCATGAAGCTTGACGTGCTGCTCTCCCGGCTGGCCCCCGTGCCAGCGAACGCGGCCGGCCTCGACGTGCGATCGATCACCGACGACAGCCGGGCCGTGACTCCCGGAACGCTGTTCGTCGCCCGTTCCGGCACGCGCTCGGACGGGCGCGCGTTCGTCGCGGACGCGGTCGCCCGCGGCGCCGCCGCGGTGCTCTTCTGCGGCGACGACCCCTGCGCGGCGCTCGACGGAGCGGAGCGCGTCGTGCGAGTCCCCGTGCCCGCCGGCACCGACCTCGCGCGCCTCGCCGGTGCGCTCGCGTCGCGGCTCGAGGGCACGCCGAGCGAGTGGATGAGCGTCGTCGGCATCACCGGCACCAACGGCAAGACAACGATGGCGTTCCTCGTGCAGCAGTTCGTCCGCGCCGCGGGCGGCCGCTGCGGCGTGATCGGAACGGTGACTGTGGACGACGGCATCGTCGCCGAGCCCGCGAGCCTCACGACGCCGGGCGGCATCGAGCTCGCGCGCGCGATGGGGCGCATGGTCCGCAACGGCTGCTCCGCGTGCGCGATGGAGGTCTCGAGCCACGCGCTCGACCAGGGGCGCGCCGACTCCGTCGGATTCAAGGTCGCGGTCTTCAGCAACCTGACGGGCGACCACCTCGACTACCACAGGACCATGGAGGCGTACGCGACCGCCAAGGCACGTCTCTTCTCGATGCTTCCGCCCGACGGCACCGCGATCGTGAACGCGGACGACCCGTGGCACGCGGCGATGGTCGCCGGGTGCCGCGCCCGCGTGCTGCGCTGCGCGGTGCGGGAGGAGGGCGGTCCCGCGGCCGGCCCGGCGGAATGCACCGCGACGGTCCACGCCTCGCGCCTCGGCTGGCAGGACACGACCTTCGCAGGCCCGTGGGGCGATGTCCGCGTCCGGCTGCCGATCGTTGGCCGTCACAACGCCATGAACGCGCTGCAGGCGGCGGCCGCGGCCTGGGCGATCGGCGTACCGTCCGCCTCGATCGCGGCGGCGCTCGCCGCGTGCTCTGCGCCGCCCGGCCGCCTCGAGCCCGTGACCACGCCGGCGGATCCCTTCGCCGTGCTCGTCGACTACGCCCACACGGACGACGCGCTCCTCAACGTGCTCACGGCGCTGCGGCCGCTCCTCGGCCCCGGCGGCAGGCTGGTGACCGTGTTCGGCTGCGGCGGCGACCGCGACCGCACGAAGCGGCCGCGGATGATGGGCGTCGCGTGCGCGCACTCGGATCGCGTGATCGTCACCAGCGACAACCCCCGCACGGAGGATCCTGAGGCGATCATCGACGAGGTGATGTCGGGACGGCCCGCCGAGGGCGGGGCGGCGGTGGTGCGGCAGGCCGACCGGGCGCGCGCGATCGAGCAGGCCGTCGCCGAGGCCCGCCCGGGGGACATCGTCCTCGTCGCGGGCAAGGGGCACGAGGACTACCAGATCGTCGGGACGGAGAAGCGCCCGTTCGACGACCGGCTCGTCGCGGCGGCCGCGCTCGGGCGCGGGCCGGTCGCGGTGCGTGCCGCGGCGTGCGCGCGCTGAACGCGCAGCGGACGGCAGGCGCGCCCCAGCATGGACGCGAAGCGAGCCGAGGCCCCCTCGACGCCGCGACCCCGGTCCTTGCGTCGGGCGCGCGCGGCGTCAGTCGATGCTGGTGGAAGCTTCCGGATTTCCGAACATGCGGTCGGCGCGGCTCGTCTTGAGCATGTCGCGTCGAACGCGCTCCAGGGACTCCGACCAGGGAACTCGGACACCGGAGCGCTCGCAGCACCGATCCCCGTACGGTTCGCCGTGCGGGTCATCAGGGGCGAGCACGGCGGCGATTGCGTTCAACGGAGCGGCCGCCCGGCCCGCACTGGGACCCGGGCTGGGCGGCCCCCTCCGCGCGCAACGGAGCGCGGCTTCTGCTCGGGGTCGGCGGCGGAATTCGCCGATAGTCTCCCCGTGCCCCCGAAGGACTCGGGGGCGCGGTTTCGGCGCCCGTCCGGCGCCGGCAGGGAGCGCCGATGTACGTCACCGCCGATGAACTGAGGACCGCGGTCGCCGGGCAGTGGGTCGTCCGGCCCGCGCAGCCCGCGCCCAAGCCGGGGTTCGCGCCCGCGCCGTTCACGCTCGCCGGGGTCGGTACCGACACCCGGGAGGATCTGCGGGGACGGCTCTTCGTCGCCCTGCGCGGCGAGCATCACGATGCGCATTCGTTCCTCGCCGACGCGGCATCGCGCGGCGCGGCGGCCGCGATGGTCGACCGCAAGGCCGTCGGCTTCGCGCGGCCCGAGGGACTGCCGCTCATCGAGGTCGCCGACACGCGCGTCGCGCTCGGGGACCTCGGGCGATGGTGGCGCGGCCGGCTGCGGGCGAAGGTCGTCGCGATCACGGGCTCGAGCGGCAAGACCACCACGCGGCGCATCGTCGACGCGGCGCTCGGCTCGGTGATGCAGGGGACCGCCTCGCCCAAGAGCTTCAACAACGACATCGGCGTGCCGCTCACGCTCCTCGGCGCGGAGCCGTCGCACGGATACCTCGTCGTCGAGGTCGGAATGAACCATCCTGGCGAGATCTCGCCGCTGTCGACGATGGCCGCGCCGCACGTGACGATCGTCACGATGGCAGGCCGCGCCCACCTCGGCGGGATGGGCAGCGTGCAGGCGATCGTCGACGAGAAGTCGACGATCGTCGACGGCCTCGGAACGACGGGAATCGCCATCGTCAACGGGGACCAGCCGGCGCTCGTCGCGGCGGTGTCCGCGCGCGTGAAGCCGGGCGTCCGCGTCGTGACCTTCGGCACCGGCGAGGGCTGCCTGTGGCGGCTCGTCGGCCGCCGGGCGGAGGGCGAGGGGCAGTCGTTCCGGATCCGCGAGCCGGAGGGCCAGGAGTGGGAGTGCCCGCTCGGCCTGCCCGGCGACTACAACGCGATGAACGCGCTCGCCGCGGTCGCGTGCGCGCGCATGCTCGGCGTCCCCGAGGAGAAGGTCGCGGGCGCGCTCGCCGCGGTCGTCCCCACCGAGATGCGGATGACGCGTCAGGCCGTCGGCGCGCTCACCGTGGTCAACGATGCCTACAACGCGAACCCCGACGCGGTGCTCGCGTCGCTGCGCGCGTTCGCGGAGCTTGCCGCCGACGCGACGCGACGCGTGAGTGTGCTCGGCGACATGCTCGAGCTCGGCGACGGCGCGGCGGCAATGCACGCGGAGGTCGGGCGTGCCGCGGCCGCCTCGGGCGCGGCGCTCGCGGTGTTCGTCGGTGAGCTGAGCGCGAGCGGCGCGGAGGCCGCGCGTGCGGCGGGCGGCTGCGAGGTGCTC
>JAIYBS010000201.1 GCA_027488415.1 Planctomycetaceae bacterium
AGGATCAGGCCGAGTCCCGCGACGCGGGTGGCTTGCTGGTAGGCGTACTGGTCGGTGCGCATCGAGGGGATCGCTCTGGCAGGGGACCGCCGGCCCGAGGACGGGCCGAGGGGTGCAGGGTACTGTATCCCCGTGGCCCCCGCCCCGACGCGGGACGCCGGAGTCAACCCGCATGACCTTCCTCGAGCAGCTCTGGGCCATCGCCCGCAACACCGCCGTCGAGTGCATCCGCCAGCCCATCGCGCTGGCGGTGCTGGTGGCGGGAACCCTCCTCGTCGTGCTCTCGGTTCCCTTCAGCGGCTTCACGCTGATGGACGACCAGCGCATGTTCGTGGACCTGGCGCTGTCCACGATCTTCGTGTGCGGCACGCTGCTCGCGGCGTTCCTCGCGACCAACGCCCTCAGCCGCGAGATCGACAACCGCACCGCGCTGACCGTCGTGTCGAAGCCGGTCAGCCGGCCGGCCTTCGTGTGGGGCAAGTTCCTCGGCGTGGCGCTCGCGCTCTCCGGGTGCACGGCCTTCCTCTCCTTCGCGTTCATGCTCGTGGAGATGCACGGGACGATGCCGACCGTGGCGACCCCCTACCACTTCCCGGTGCTCACCCTCGGCATCCTCGCGCTGGTCGCGACCGCGGGGTCGGCGATCTGGGCGAACTACTTCTACGGATGGAGCTTCCCCGCCTCGGTGCTCGGCTTCGGCGTGCCGCTCCTGGGCGTGGCGTACCTGGTGTGCCTCCTCTTCGGCAAGGACTGGACCCCCGTCAGCCCGGCGGAGCAGTTCGAGGGCCAGCTCTGGATCGCGATCGCGATGATGTGGCTCGGCCTCTGCGTGCTCGCGAGCATCGCCGTCGCGGCCTCGACGCGCTTCGGGCAGGTGGTCACCCTCGGCATCACCTTCGGCTGCTTCGTCGCCGGCCTCATGAGCGACTGGCTGTTCGCCCGCAGGCTGCGCGACCTCGGCGCCATGATGGAGCGGCTCGCGGCCGAGGGGACCCCGGGCAGCGCGCTCGACGCGAACCACGCGCAGTGGGCCGCCTTCAAGGTGGCCTACGCGGTGATGCCGAACTTCCAGGTGTTCTGGCTCTCCGACGCGGTGCAGCAGAAGCGGGCCATCCCGCTCGACTACCTGCTCCCCTCGACGCTGTACGGCGCCGCGGTCATCGTCGCGGCGATGTGCGTCGCCACCGCGATGTTCCAGCGGCGCGAGGTCGGCTGACCCGGGCGCGTCCGGCGCGCGCCGCTCAACCGCCCTGTGCCTGGCGCATCTCGCCGAGGCGCTTGCGGAGCTCCTTGAGCTCCTTCTGGATCTGCTCGACGGCGTTCGGCCCGAGGTTCGCCTCGATGCACGGCTTGCAGCGCTTGTGCCAGGCGAGGATCTTCTCCATGATCTGGATCTGGACGGCGATCTGCTCCTCGGCGCCGCCGGCGCGATCGATGTTGAGGCGCTGCTGCTGGAGCTGGAGGTCCTTCTCGCACTCCTCGTAGAGCTTCTGGAAGTTCGTCGCCATCTTCACGCCGTAGTCGCTGACCTCGTACCACTCCTTGAGGCCGAGCAGCTTGGCGAGCTCCTCGTCGGTGTCGGCGGTGCCCTTGCTGAAGCCCGAGTCGAGCGCGTTGCTCGCGTTGAAGGTCAGGTTGTCCTTCTCGTCCGAGAGGATGACCTCGCCGGGCAGGCCGGTGACCTTGTCGTGGAAGGTCGGCTTGCCGGTCACGGGATCCTTGGTGTAGGTCAGCACCGGCTTCGCGAGCACCATCGCCTCGAACACCATGCGCGGACGGCCGTTCTTCTCGATGATGGCGCCGAGCTCCGTGCGGAAGGCGTCGAGCGGCTCGCCGTAGACGCTGTCGCGGCCGCGGATCATCATCGCGGCGCCGAGCGCGCCCATCGAGCGGAAGTAGATCTCGTCGCACTGCATCGAGGTGACCGCGGCGGCCGAGATGGCCTCGCGGATCCAGGCAACCACGCGGTGGCGCTCGCGGGTCTTGGCGATGACGTCGACGATCTCGAAGATCTCGGTCACCAGGCCGCCCGGGCTGTCGATCTCGATCACGATGATCTGGCCGGGGCCCCACTTGTCGGCCTCCTTGGCGAGCGCCTCGATCTCCTCCGCGCGCGCGGTCTGGCCGACGCCGCCCTTCCAGGGGAGACGGAACACGCCCTTCTGCGGCGCGATGCGGAATCCGTTGGCGTCGAGCTGGTAGCCCTGCGCGTCGACCTTGCCGGTGGGCTTCGCGGCGGGCGCGGCCGGGGCCGCGGAACCGGACTTGCCGGCGGGCTGCGCGGCGGGCTTCGCCGAGCCGGCGGGGGTCGCGCCGCCGACCGTCTTCATCGAGACGATCGAGCTCGCGAACAGCGGACGCGTGACCTGCTTGCCGTCGACCTCGGCGTCGACCGTGACGACGCCCTTGTCGGCGTCGATCTTCGTGACGGTGCCGGTGAGGGTCTTCGTCGAGAGCGAGTCCTTGAAGGTGATCTCGACGCGGTCACCGACGGCGCCCCACCAGGTGCCCTTCTGCAGCTTGACCTGCTGCTGCTTGGCGCCCGACTGCGCGAAGGCGCCCTGCTCGAGCGCGGGGACGGAGGCCGCGATCGCGGCGACGAGGGTCAGTGCTGCAAGGGGTCGCATCGGTGTGTTGCTCTTCGGGGGTGTGCGTCGGACTCGTCGCGATCGGTCAGCGGCCGGGGCCCATCGGGCCCGCGGGACCGCCGCGGCCGCCGCCGCTGCGTCCGCCGCCGGACGTGCCCTGCTTCTGCTTCTGGTAGGCGCGGATCTGCTCGGTCAGCTGCTCGATGAGGAGCTTGAGCTGGTCCTCGCTCAGGCCGCGGGTCCATTCCCACATGCGGGCGAACTGCGGGGACTGCTTGAAGTTCGCGAGCATCTTCTCGAGGATCTGCTTGCGCTTGGCGAGGTCGCGCTCGTCGTCCATCGGCTCCTGGTAGTCCTCCATCCACTTCTTCGACTCGCGGTAGCGCTTGCGCCACGCGGCGTTGGTGTCGCGGAAGATCTTCTCGCCGCTGTCGACGAGCGTGTACTCGGGGTAGCCGAGGAGGTACATCAGGTCGGCCATGTCGACCGCCACGCCGTCGGCGAGGCCGGTGTCCTCGGCGATCTTCGAGCTGAAGCGCGCGGACACCTCGTCGGTGCTGTCGATCACGTACCACGAGCCGAGCGTGTCGGCGCGCCACTTCGTGCTGCGGCCGTCGATGTCTGCGCTGAGCTTGCGGTCCGGGCGCACCAGCGCGTCGCAGAGCTCCTGCGGGCGGCCGCCGAGCTCGAGGATGCCCTTGGCGATGCCCGTCCAGGCGCTGAACATCTTCGCCTTGATGTCGGCGTCGTTGCCGCCGCCGAGCGCGGCGACGATGTCGAGGCCCGCGATGCGCGCGTCGGGCGACATGAACATGTACGGCCACGCGAGCGCGTAGACGCAGGAGACGCCGCGGGAGTCCTGCACGTACATCACGGTCGGGAACGACGCGAGCTCGGTGCGGAGCTTGGCGGCGAGGTCGCGGTAGTCGGTGATGCCGCTCGCGAGGCGGCGAGGATCGATCTTGTCCTCCTTCTGCGCCTCGTTGACCGCCTCCATGTACTTCTCGGTGCCGCGGCCGTCCGAGGACGCGAGGCGGAAGACGATCAGGTCCGGCTTCTTCTCCTTCACGTCCTTCAGGATCTTGTCGTAGACGATCGGGTGGATGTCGACGCCCATGTATCCCTCCATGGGGATCACGTAGACGTTCGGCGGCCGATCGAGCTGCATGTCGGTGGCGAACGGGCTCTTGCCGGGCTTGTCGACCGAGCGGCCGAGCGTGAACGGCGGCGGGGCCTTGACGGGCTCGGCGGCGGGGGCGGTGGTGGCCGGCGTGGCCTCCGCGGGTGCCGCCTCGGCGGGCGCGTCCTGCCCGGTGGGCGTCGCGGGGGCGTCCGACTGGGCGAACGCGGAGGCGCAGGCGGTCAGGGTCGCGGCGAAGAGGAGCGTCTTCATGGGGGAACCGGAGTCTACCCGTCCCCTGCACGCGGGCGGACGGTGCTGCGATGCAGTACGGACGCTCCCGGCGGGCGGTTCTTGCACGCCGCCGACGGCCGATGCGGCGTCAAACGCCCGAGATCAGCGTCCGGACCGCGGCGAGCGCGGCCTCCCGGTCCGCGACGGCGCCGTTCAGCTGCAGGTCGTACGCCCGGTCGAGCAACGGCCGGAAGGCCGGGCCGGGGCGCATGCCCAGGGCGACCAGGTCATCCCCCGTCACGAACGGTGCCGGCCGAAGGCCCTCGCGCTCGAGTTCCGGAAGGTCGGCCGTCACGGCCGCGGCGATCGGGTGGCCGGCCGCCCGAAGCAGCGCGAGCGCCCCCCGGAACCCGTCGGAGGCCGCGAGGCGCTTGCGCCCTGCCCGGTCCGCCCGCGTCCAGGACGCGGGGATGCGCGGCACGTTCGCGAGGATCGCGGCAAGGAGGTCGCTCTCACCGTTGGAGAGGACGAGCGCGTCGCGCCAGCGGCGCTGGCGCGCGGCGGACACGTCGCTCGCACCCTCCGCGCCCGGCCGACCGAGCATCCACGCGGCGAGCGACTCCTCGAAGCCCGCGCCCGGCGCGAGCGCGGCCAGGAGCGATCGGTCGGTCGCGGCCTCGGGCTCGAGCAGCACCGACGGCCCGAGACCGAGCGACTCCACGAGCTCCACCGCGCGGGCGCGCGTCGGATGCACGAGCATGCGGCGGATCTCGTTGCCGACCCGCTCGCGGCTGACGGCGGCGAGGTCGCCGGCGAAGCGGCGGACGGCCGACTCGGTGGCGGGATCGACGCGCAGCGCGAACCGCGCCGCGAACCGAGCCGCGCGGAGCGCGCGCAGGCGGTCCTCGCGCAGGCGCGCCTCCGGGTCGCCGATCGCGCGCAGCACGCCGGCAGCCAGGTCCGCGCGGCCGCCGACGTGGTCGATCACCTCGCCGGTCTCCGGGTCCTCGAACAGGCCGTTCACGGTGAAGTCGCGGCGCAGCGCGTCCTCGCGGTCGTCGGTGAACCGGACGCCGTCCGGGCGGCGCCCGTCGGCGTACGAGCCGTCGGCGCGGAACGTCGCGACCTCGACCGACCGACCGCCGTGGCGGACGAGCATGACGCCGAAGGACTCGCCGACGCCGATCGCGCGCGGGAAGACGCGGCGGATCTCCTCGGGCACGGCGTCGGTGGCGACGTCGTAGTCCGCGGCCTCGTGGCCGAGCAGCGCGTCGCGCACGCAGCCGCCGGCGAAGAGCGCGCGGAACCCGGCCTCGCGCAGGCGGCGCGCCACCCACGACGCGGCGACGCGCGGCGCCACCGGCGCGGCATGGCCCTCGCCGCCGCTCACGCGTCCGACTCCCAGTACGGCCGGTCCGCCGCGCCCGGCGCGGGCCACCGGCCGCCCGAGCGCTCGCGCATGCGGGCACGGCACCTCATGCGCAGCTCCTCGATGCGGCGGCGCATCTGCTCGAGCAGCACGTCGGCGCCCTCCTTCGACCACGCCTCGACCTGCTCGGGCGGGATCGGCTCGCCGACCTCCACCTCGAGCCGGCCGCGCAGCCGCGGGAGCCCGCGCGTGCGCGGCCAGAGGTCGTTCGCGCCCTCGATCGCCATCGGCACGATCGGCACGCGGGCCTTGCGCGCGAGCAGCGCGACGCCCGGCTTGAACGCCTTGGTTCGACCGTCCTCGTTGCGCGTTCCCTCGGGGAACATGAACACGCAGCGCCCGATCGAGAGCTGCTTGAGCGCGGTGCGGAGCGCGCCCAGGTCGCCGGACCCTCGCTCGATCGGAACCGCGCCGAAGCTGCGGATGAGCGCGCCGAAGGGCCTGAAGCGGAAGAGGCTCTCGCGCGCGATGATCGTGTACGGGCGCTCGCGGATCGAGCTGCCGCAGACCGGCGGGTCGAGGAAGCTCTGGTGGTTGCTCACGACCAGGATCCCCCCGGAGCGCGGCAGGCGCTCGAGGCCGCTGACGCGGAGCCTCCACACGATGCGGAACAGCCAGTAAAGGAGCGACGCGCACGCGGTGAACCACGCGACGCTCAGCGTGCCGCGGCCGGGGGCGCGGCGCTCGGCCTGGAAGAGGGTCGTCATGCCGTCTGCACCGCGCGCGGCGGCGCGAGGCGATCGACGGGCACGGCCGCGCGGACGCGGCGCTCGAGCTCGTCGACCACCTGGTCGAGCGTGAGCATGCTGGTGTCGACGCGCTGCGCGCCCTCCGGGCAGACGAGCGGCCCGTCCGAGCGGGTCTCGTCGAGGTGGTCGCGCTGCTGGATCGCGCGCAGCACGGCCTCGTAGTCGGCGGGCCTGCCCTGCGATCGCATCTGCTCGACGCGCCGGCGGGCGCGGACCTCCGGGTGCGCGTCGAGGTAGAAGCGCGCGACCGCCTCGGGGAACACCACGGATCCCTGGTCGCGCCCCTCGGTCACGAGCCGCGGGTGCGCGCGCCCGATCGCGCGCTGCGCGTCGACGAGCGCCGCTCGCAGGGGCGCCTGGCGGGCGACCACGCTCACGACGACGTTCACGTCCGCGTCGCGGATGCGCTCGGTGAGGTCGCGCCCGCCGAGGAGCAGGCGCGGCGGACGGCACGACCAGTCGAACGCGAGGCCTTCCTCGGCGATGCGCGCGGCGAGCGCGGTGCCGTCGTCCGCCGGGACGCCCTCGTCGATCGAGACGACCGCGGCGGCGCGGTACATCGCGCCGGTGTCGAGCACCTCGAGCCCGAGGCGCTGCGCGAGCTTCCACGCCACCGAACTCTTGCCCGTCCCTGCGGGGCCGTCCATCGTCACGACGACGCCCTGCGCGACGCTCATTCCTCGGACTCCCCGTCCTCGTCGTCGTCCTCGCCCGGGTCGATCGCGGCGGCGAAGAGGTCGCGCGCGCGCTCGATGGTGCCAACGGGGTCGGTCTTGCCCTGGTAGTCGATGCCGAGCGTGTTCTGGTAGCCGACGGCGCGGACCGAGTCGAGGCAGCCGACGAGGTCCCACGCCTCGTGCTTCCCGGTCTTGCCGAAGCTCTTGATGCTCGCCTCGACCGCCTGTGCGTACGGGCAGAGCCGGCGGATCGTGTCCTCGGGCTTCCCGCCCGCGGCGGCGTGCGCGAAGGTCGGCATGCTGCCGATGCGGAATCCGCCGATCTTCTTGATGAGCTCCGCGAGCTTGGTCGCGTCGCCCGCGGTGCCCGCGCCCGGACGCACGAGGAGGTGCGCCTCGTAGCGCTCGATCCCGGCGCGCGCGCGCTTCACGTTCGCCGCGTCGTGGTCGAAGCGGTCGGCGGGGAGCGCAGAGA
>JAIYBS010000188.1 GCA_027488415.1 Planctomycetaceae bacterium
CCAGACCAAGCGCGACAAGGTCATGGACAAGCTCCGCGGCGGCTCGCTGAAGGTGCTCGTGGCGAGCGACCTCGCCTCGCGCGGCCTCGACGTCGACGACATCAGCCACGTCATCAACTACGACGTCCCCGAGGACCCGGAGGTCTACATCCACCGCATCGGCCGGACCGCGCGCGCGGGCCGCGGCGGCGTGGCGTGGACCTTCGTGCAGCCCGACCAGGGCGACCTGCTCTCGGGCATCGAGATGCTCGCGAACATCGAGATCCCGCAGAAGACGTATCCCGACTTCACGCCCGGACCGGTGCCCTCGGACGTCGCGAGCTACCGCGAGGCCGAGCGCATGCGCCGCGCCGAGCAGGCGGCCGCGAAGAACCGACTCGCTGCGTCGAGCACGATCCCGGCGCCGAAGGCCGCCGATCCGAACGCGTTCCCCGGCGGCATCGTTCCGTCCGCGCTGCCGCAGAAGCGGCTCGGCGGCGTCGTGCGCACGCGCCGCGGCTGACGCCATGCCGAACGCCGGCCCCGCACCGATCGAAGTCTCCGCCGAGGTCCGGCGCGCGCTCGACGCCGGTCATCCCGTGGTCGCGCTCGAGACGGCCGTGCTCACCCACGGCCTGCCGCGCACGCCGATGAGCCGACCGTGCGAGCTCGCGGCCTGGGACGAGTCGCTGCCCGCGAACCTCGCGCTCAGCCTCCTGCTCGACGCCACGGTCCGCGCCTCGGGCGCCGTGCCGGCGACCGTCGGCATGCTCGACGGCACGCTGCACGTCGGCCTCGACCGCGCGCAGCTCGAGCGGCTCGGCCGCGACGAGCGCGCCCGCAAGCTCAGCACGCGCGACCTCGGCGCGGCGTGCGCGCAGCGGGCGAGCGGCGGCACGACCGTCGCGGCGACGCTCGCCGCGTGCACGGCCGCGGGCATCCGCGTGTTCGCGACCGGCGGCATCGGCGGCGTGCACCGGCACTGGACCGACCGGCCCGACGTCAGCGCGGACCTCGCGGCGCTCGCGCGCGCGAGGGTCGCGGTGATCAGCGCGGGCGCGAAGAGCATCCTCGACCTGCCCGCCACCGTCGAGGCGCTCGACTCGCTCGGCGTGCCGGTCGTCGGCCTCGGCACGCGCGCGTTCCCGCGCTTCATCTCGCGCGGCGACGAGTCGCTCGGGGTCTCGGCCGTCGCGGCCGACGCGCGCGAGGCAGCCGCGATCTGCCGCGCGCACTGGGCGTTCGCCGACGGCGGCGTGCTGGTGGCGAACCCGCCCGCCGAGCGCTGGGCGATCCCGAACGACGAGGTCGAGACGACGATCGCCGCGGCGATGCTCGAGGCGGTTCGCGAGGGCGTCCGCGGCGCGGCGGTGACGCCGTTCCTCCTCGACCGCGTGCAGCGGGCGACGGCCGGGCGCACCGTGTCGGCGAACGTCGCGGTGCTCGAGGGCAACGCGCGGATCGGCGCGGAACTCGCCCGTGCGCTGGCCGGGAACCCCTGAATTTCGACGAAATCGCGGCGGTTCGCCGTCGGGCGGGCGGATCCCGAGGTACCATTCAAACGTCGCGCCCCACGCGACTCCCACAACACGGCCGGATCGGTGGAACCCCTCGCGGTGCGATGCCAATGCATCCCCGCTCCGGCGTGAGGAACAATCCATGACAGTGGTCAGCGGGATCCTCGAAGCCATGAAGGGCTCTACCGAGGGTCGAATCAGGCAGTTTTCGGACGGACTCGTCGAGCGCGAGGACGACCCGGTCGTCTATCCCGAGTTCATGCAGCAGAACGGCGTCGCGCCCGGCGCCTCCATCACCGTGGAGGTCGAGGAGCGCCAGTCGCGCCGCAGCCGGAACATGCGCAAGGTCGCGAGCCGGCTGGTCGCGGTCGAGGGCATGGCCCCGGAGGAGTTCCGCCGCCGCAAGCCGTTCCACGAGCTGACGCCGCTCGACCCGCAGCCGCGGATCTCGCTCGAGTACCGCGGGTGCCCGCCCGCGTGCCGGCTCATCGACATGTTCTGCCCGATCGGCTTCGGCACGCGCGGCCTCATCGTCGCGCCGCCCAAGGCCGGCAAGACGATCCTCCTGCAGAACATCGCCTTCGGCATCAAGCACAACCACCCGCAGATCGAGCTGATCGCCCTGCTCATCGACGAGCGCCCGGAGGAGGTCACCGACTTCCGCCGCAACGTGCCGGCTCACGTGCTCGCGTCGAGCAACGACCAGGACCTCGAGCGCCACCTCTCGCTCGGCCAGTTCGCGATCGAGCGCGCCAAGCGCATGGTCGAGGCCGGCAAGGACGTGGTGGTGCTCCTCGACAGCCTGACCCGCCTCGGCCGCGCGTTCAACAACTCGCGCCGCTACGGCAGCTCCGGGCGCACGATGTCGGGCGGCATCGACAGCCGTGCCCTCGAGGTGCCGAAGCAGCTCTTCGGAGCGGCCCGCAAGTGCGAGGAGGGCGGCAGCCTGACGATCATCGCCACCTGCCTCGTCGACACGGGCAGCCGCGCGGACCAGGTGATCTTCGAGGAGTTCAAGGGCACCGGCAACATGGAGCTCATCCTCGACCGCTCGATCGCCGAGCGACGGGTGTTCCCCGCGATCAACCTCGCCGCCAGCGGCACCCGCAAGGAGAACCTGCTGATGCCGGAGCGCGAGCTGAAGACCGTGACGGCCCTGCGCCGACGGCTGATGAACGCGCCGCCGCACGTGCAGGTCGAGCAGCTCCTGGGCGCGCTCCAGCGCTTCCCGACCAACGAGGACATGCTGAAGGGCTGACCCGGCCCCGGCGGGTCGAGCGGTCGGTCGCGGTGCCGCCCGGCGGGCCGCCGGAGGTTCCCCGTTGGGGTAGCCTTTCGGGGCCATGGCAGACGGAACCGGATACTCCAACACGGTGCGGGCGGGCGCATTCCTGGTCACCGCGGTCGTTGCCGCGCTGGTCGTGATCCTCACGCTCTCGAAGTCCGCGGTCTTCACCTCGAAGACCAACTACATCGTCCGCTTCGGCATGGACGACGGGGTCGCCGGCCTCGAGGTCGGCTCCGAGGTGCGCGTCAGCGGCCTCAAGGTCGGCCGCGTCACCGAGATCGAGCAGGACTTCGGCAACGACCGAATCAACGTGCACGTGCAGGTCCGCGCGGACATCCGCGTGCGCGAGGGCGCCGCGGTGATTCGCACGCAGCCGCTCCTCGGCAACTACTCGTGGCTCAACTTCTCGAACCTCGGCACGGGCAAGGAGCTCGGCGAGGGCGGAACGATCGACGCGCTCCCGAGCGGCGGCCTCCTCGCGACGATCGTCGGGCCGCAGAACGCGGGCAACGCGAACAAGATGTTCGAGAACCTCGTCGCCTTCACCGGCAGCCTCGACGACTTCGCGCGCGTGCAGTACCCGAAGCGCGTCGTGCCGATCCTCGAGAATGCCGACGCGACCGTGGCGAGCCTGCGCAAGGACTACGACGCCTGGCGCGGCGACGTGACGAGCGGCCTGCAGAGCGCCTCGAGCGCAATGAAGAAGCTCGACACGACGATGGACGACGCGAAGGTCGCGGTCAAGGACGCGCGCGAGGTCGTGGCGCACTTCCGGGAGACGAACCTCAAGCAGGTCGACGCGATCCTGGACGACGCGCAGCGGGGCGCGGACAAGTTCGCCAACGCCATGGAGAACCTCGACACCGAGCTGACGGCGCGCATCCCCGACGTCCGCACGATGATGTCCGACCTCCGCCAGGGCGCCGCGCAGGTCAAGCTCGCGACGATGGAGGTGCGCCGCAGCCCGTGGAAGCTCCTGTACCGCCCCACCGGCGACGAGCTCGCGCGCGAGAACCTCTACGAGAGCGCGCGCGCCTTCGCGATCGCGAGCAGCGACATGCGAGTCGCGGGCGAGACGCTGCAGGCGACGCTGCGCGACATGCCCGAGCGCTTCTCGTCGGACCCGAAGTTCCGCGACGCGCTCAAGGACCAGGTCGTCAAGTCGATGGAGCGCTACGAGGCCGCGCAGCGGCAGCTCTTCGACGTGCTCAAGGCCGACTTCAAGGACGGCGAGGCCCCCGGCACGCAGGACGCGGCGCCCGGCCAGGTCACGCTTCCGGCGAAGGACGTCCCCGCGGCGGGGCACTGACCGATCGCGGAAGACCCCGTGGCAGCCGAGCGAAGCAACATCCGCGCCGGAATCATCACGCTCGCCGCGGTGGGCGCGTTCAGTGCCGCACTGTGGGGCTGGCTCCAGTGGAAGGAGACCTCGCGCGCGAGCTACACCGTGATCTTCACGGCCGAGCAGGGCGTGTACGGGCTCATGCCCGGGTCGGACATCCTCGTCGGCGGCATCCGGCGCGGCAACGTGGCGAACATCGTGCCCACGCTCATGGACGGAACGGTGGTCGACTACCACGTGCACGTCGAGATCGAGCGCGTCGTACCGATTACGCGGGGGACGAGGTTCGAGGCCGTCAGCGCCGGCATCAACGGCGAGTCGACCCTCGAGGTACGGAACGTCGGCCGCGCGGGCCCGATGGCCGGCAACGGAAGCGACCCTCGCATCGCGGGGCGGCTCGAACCCGGCTCGACCATCCGCGCCTCGACGCCGGACTCGCTGCGGACGCTGGGCGGGCCGCAGAGCGCGAAGCCGCTCCGCACGCTGGTGGATGCCTGGCTCCCCGACCCGCCGCGCGAGGACTCGCTGCCCAACATGGTGCAGCGCATGGTCGACGACCTTCCGGAGCGCGGCAGCGACGTCAAGCAGGGATTCAGCGAGCTGTCGGACCGGGTCCGCTCTGACCTGCAGTCGTGGCGCACGTCCTTCGAGGAACTGCGCACGCAGTCGGAGTCGGCGTTCGCGAAGCTCGGCACTGCGGCCGATGCCCCGGCCGATGCGGTCGTCCCCCAGCTGCGCGCGATGGGCGACGAGGTCGGCAAGCTGCCGTCCGTCGAGTCGCTCCGCACGCAGGAGGCCTCCGCGGCGCTCGACCGCGCGGTGGTCTCGGCGAAGGCGCTCGGCCGCAAGAGCGGCGAGCTGCGCGCGATGCTCGAGGACGCCGATCTCGCGATGAGCGCGACCTCCGCCGACTACGCGATCGCGTCGCAGGATCTTGCCGCGACGGAGCGCGAGGCGCTGACCGCGCCCTGGCGGCTCTTCGCGAGCCCGAACGCCGGCGAGCGCGCGAGGTCGGGGCGCATCGAGGTCGCCCGCGCGTACGCCGAGGCAGCGGCGGCGCACCAGCGCGCGATGAAGGGCATCGAGGACGCACTGCGCCGAGACGCGGAGCTTCTCGCCCGAAGCCCGGGCCTCGCGGAGCTGCTCAGCTCTCGCGTCGAGGCGGCGAACGCACGCTTCGCCGAGCAGGCGGCGCGTGCCGAGGAGCTGCTGCTCGGGCCGGCGCCGGGACGCCCATGATCCGGATCCACCCGGCCGACCCGGCCGATGCGCGGCTCGATCCGTACCGCGGGGTACGGGACGCGGACCTCCGCGGGCGCGACGGGCTCGCATGCATCGAGACGCCGCGCGTCGTGCGGCGGCTGCTCGCCGGCTGGACGCGGGCGCGCGCGGCCGGGCGCGGCGCGACCTTCGGCTGCGAGCCGCGCAGCGTGCTCTGCGACGAGCGCACGCTTCCCGCCCTGAGAGCCTTCCTCGACGCGGCCGACGACCTCGATGTCTTCGTCGCGGCCGATGCCGACGCGGTCACCGCGATCTCCGGCTACGACCTGCACGGCGGCGCGATCGCGATCGCGCGGCGCCTTCCCGAGCCCGCGGCGGAGTCGCTTGCCGGCGCGGGCGGAACGATCGCCGCGTGCGACGGCATCGTGCACACCGACAACATCGGCGCGATCTTCCGGAACGCGGCGAGCTTCGGTGCCTCGGGCGTGCTGCTCTCGCCGCACTCGAGCGACCCGCTTCTGCGCAAGACGGTGCGCGTGGCGATGGGCCGCGTGTTCGACGTGCCGTGGGCGCGATCGACGGCATGGCCGCGCGACCTGGCCATGCTCCGCGAGCGCCACGGATTCCGCATCGTCGCAGCCGAGGACGCGCCCGGCGCGATCGACGTGGCCGACCTGCCGCGCGCGGACCGGACGATCCTGGTCTTCGGCGCGGAGGCCGCGGGCGTCTCGCGCGACGTGCTCGCGATGGCGGACGCGGTCGCGCGGATCCCGATGTCCACGATGGGCGGCGCGCTGGCGGACGACCCGCCGAGCCTCAACGTCGCCGTCGCGAGCGCAGTGATGCTCCACCGCGCGTGCGCGACGTCGAAAAGTGCACCCGGTTAAGTATGCACCAATTCGTTCTCTGGAGAACGAATGGGTGCATACTTAACCGGGTACGGATTTCAGCTCTCGCGCGCCGCGCGGGCCGTGAGGCCGGCGCCGCGGATGGCGGGGATGATCGACGGCACGGAATCCTCGGCGGGCTCCGCCTTGGACTCCTTGCAGCGCTCGATGCTCGCTCCCAGCGCGTTCAGGACGCGCTCCATGTTCGAGTAGCCGCGGTCGAGGTGGTAGACGCGGCTGATGACCGTCTCGCCCTCGGCGGCGAGGCCGGCGAGCACCAGGCTCGCGCTCGCGCGGAGATCGCTCGCCATCACCTGCGCGCCGTGCAGCCGGCGCACGCCGCTGATGACCGCCGTCGATCCCTGCCGGTAGACCTGCGCGCCCATGCGCGAAAGCTCGGCCACGTGCAGGAAGCGCTCGGTATAGATCTTCTCGGTGACGATCGAGTTGCCCTCGGCGATCGCCAGGAGCGACATGAACTGCGCCTGCAGGTCGGTCGGGAAGCCGGGGTGCGGCTGCGTGGTGATGATCGTCGGCCGCAGCACGCGGTCGCTGGTCACGCGGACGCTGCAGCGGAAGTCGTCGTCGTTCGCGTTCAGCTTGCTGACGTGGACGCCCACCTCCTCGAGGTGGTTGATCGCCGCCAGCAGGCTGTCGTACGGGAAGTCGTCGAGCACGATGTCGCCGTTGGTCATCGCCGCGGCGATCGCGTAGGTGCCGGCCACGATGCGGTCGGGCATCACGCGGTGCTCGCAGCCGCCGAGCGCCTCGACGCCGTCGATGATGATGCGCGGGCTGCCGGCGCCGCGGATCTTCGCGCCCATGCGGTTCAGCATGTTCGCGAGGTCGACGATCTCGGGCTCGCACGCCGCGCTCTCGATCACGGTGCGGCCCTCGGCCAGCGTGGCCGCGCTCATCACGTTCGCGGTGCCGAGCACGGTCGGGCCGTTCGCGCCGCCGAGGAACACGGTCGCGCCCCTCAGCCGGTCGCACGAGGCGATCACGTTGCCGCCGTCGAGCTCGATCTTGGCGCCGAGCTTGGCGAGGCCCTTCAGGTGCAGGTCGATCGGGCGCGTGCCGAAGGCGCAGCCGCCCGGCATGCTCACGACCGCGCGCTTGCGGCGGGCCAGCATCGGCCCGAGCACGCAGATCGACGCGCGCATCGTCTTGACGATCTCGTACGGCGCCTCCGAGCAGCTCTCGTCGCTCGTCTGCATCGTGATGGTGTCGTCGTCGCCGAAGTGGACGTTGACGCCCAGCCGGTCGAGGAGCGAGCCGAGGTTCCGGATGTCCGCCAGCGGGCCGACGTTCGTCAGGCGCAGGCGCCCCGTGGTGAGGAGGGACGCGGCCATGAGCGGCAGGGCCGCGTTCTTGGCGCCTTCGACGGTGACGCGGCCGTTGAGTCGGCGGCCGCCTTGAATGCGGAAGTAATCCATGGGGGAGCCCCTTTGACGCCGGTCGGTGCAGGTCAATCCGTGACCCGCCTGTCTGTGACCAATCGGCGTTCCGCGCGCCCGATCCTCAATGATGGACGCGCCAATAAGATATCCGCCTTATGAGCACCGCGCCTGCCGCCACCGCCGCCGACCATGCCCGCACCCCGGGCGAGCCCACCCTGCCCGAGGCCAAGATGCACGCCGTCCTGCCGACCGCCCCCGTCACGGGGAAAGTCACGCAGTCGAAGCTCTGCACGAAGGGCAAGTCGGCCTCGTTCGTGCGCCACGTCTGCGTCGACGTCACGGGCACGCCCCTTGAGGGCGCCTGGCAGGCCGGCCAGTCCTTCGGCGTCGTCCCGCCCGGAACCGACGCCAACGGCAAGCCGCACAAGGTGCGCCTCTACTCGATCGCGAGCCCCGGCTACGGAGAGGACGGTTACGGCAAGGTCCTCTCGACCACCTGCAAGCGACTGCTGGGCGAGCGCGAGCCCCAGTCCGACAAGGACGACCCCGCGGACCACCGCCTCTTCGCCGGCGTCTGCTCGAACCACGTCTGCGACCTGCGCGAGGGCGACCCGATCGCCGTCGCGGGCCCGAACGGCAAGCGGTTCCTGCTGCCGACCGACCGCAACGCGCACGACTACCTGTTCCTCGCGACCGGCACCGGCATCGCCCCGTTCCGCGGGTTCATCCACGAGCTCTTCGTCGGCCCGCCGGAGGGCACCCCGGCGCGGGCGGCCTGGCGCGCCTGCACGTCGAAGGTGCACCTGGTGATGGGCACCCCCTACACCAGTGACCTGATCTACGACGACTTCTTCCGCCAGGTGGCGAAGGACAACCCGAACTTCTCGTACCACACGGTGATCAGCCGCGAGCTGCGACCCGACGGCGGCAAGGGCGAGTACATCCACCACTACGTCGACCGCACCCTGCCCCAGTTCGAGGACCTCCTGCGGGGC
>JAIYBS010000263.1 GCA_027488415.1 Planctomycetaceae bacterium
GCGACGCGCGACGCGATGCCCGGTGCCGTCGCGCCCGCGCGGATCGCAAGCGCCACCAGTGCCGGGCTCCGGAGCGCGAGCGCGATCGCCCTGCAGCGAAGCCTTGCGCCGCGCACGATCGCGGCGTGCATCGCTGGCCACGCGTCGTGGCTCGCGCGCCCGTGCGCCACCGCCGCAGCCAGGCCGCCCGCGGCGGCGCCGGTCGCGATCGCCCAGCCCATGCCCTCGCCGGTGAAGGGCTCCTCGTAGCCGGCCGCGTCGCCCGCCAGCAGGATGCCCGGCGCGGAGAGCGCGTTGCGGCGGCGCGAGAGCGTGGGCGCGCCGTGCCACCGGGCCGCGCGCAACGCGTCCGCATCCCGCACGCTTGGACCGAGCGCGGCGATCGCGTACTCGGCGGGTCCGCCCGCGGCGCGCACGCAACCCGGGAGGGCTGCGCCGGCGACGTCGACCGTGCCGTCCGGCAGCCGCACCGCACCGACGTACCCGCCGCGCGCGACGTGCATGCGGATCTCGCCCGCCGTGCATTCGAGCGCGCGTGCGGGAACGGCCGCGCCGAAACCCATCCGGCTGCGGCGTCGCACGCGCCACCCGAACGCCGGCAGCGCGTCGAGCGAACGGCCCGCCAGGCCGTCGCACACCACCGCGCAGCCGGCCGCGAGCGGCGCGGCGCCGACCGTCCAGCCGCCTTCCGCGACGGCCGCCGCCGTGCAGCCGAGCCGCACGTCCACGCCCTCCTCGCGGGCCCTGCGGACAAGCCGCACGTCGAGGTCGTCGCGTCCGATCGCGGCGCCGCGCTCGCGGCGCACCGACACCTCGCCCGATCCGCACCGAAGCGTGAGCGACGTGAGTCGCGCCGCGCCTGCGAGCTCGTCGCCGAGGCCGAGGCGATCGAGCGAGGCGATCGCGAGCTCCGACAGGCAGCACCCGCACGCCTTCGTGCGCGGGAACTCCGCGCGATCGACGAGCATCACGCGCGCACCCGCGCGCCGCGCGGCGATCGCCGCGACGGACCCCGCGGGACCCGCGCCGACGACCAGGACGTCGATCGAGGTCATGCGAGCCCCCACGTGAGGACCCAGCGTTCGGGCCATGCTCGCCGCACGCGTGCGTCGGCGATACCTGCCTCCCGCGCCATGCGCAGTGCCTCGTCCGGCCTCCACGCCGCACGGACGCTCGCGGGCGCGTCGAATCGGACGATCCGCGACCGGCTCAGCATCCGCGACGCCATCCACGCGAGCGCCAGCCCGAGTCGGGTTCGGTCGAGGTCGATCACCGCGCCCGAGCGAGCCGATGCGTGCATCGCGGCAAGCGCGCGCACGGCGTCAGGCCCGTCGAGGTGGTGCAGGAAGAGCGAGCAGGTCACGAGGTCCTGCTCCGCAGGCAGCGGCTCGCGGAGAAGGTCGACCCGCACCGTACGCAGTTCGACGCCCGCGCACCGTGCTGCCTCGCTCGCCTCGCGGAGCGCGCACTCGCTGATGTCGCAGGCGGTCCAGCAGGCATTGATCCCGTGCCGGCGTGCGGAACGGGACGCGGCGATCGCCGCATCCGCCGAGCCGCACGCGACGTCGAGCACGCGCAGCGTCCGGCCCCGCCTCGCCTGCGCGACCCGACGCACGGACTCCCACGGCAGGCGGGCGCTTTGCGAGACACGGTTCAGCCGCGCCAGTCCCGCGAGGGCGTGACGATGCTCCGCGGCGTCGAGCGCCGGGTCGTCCATCAGCTCCGGCACTCGGGTCCTCTGCATCGGGGCGCGGTTCCTTGAGGGAAGGCTACTTGCCCCGTCGCGTCGCGAAACGCACGCGATCGCGGGTACAACACCTTCATGAACTCCTCGCACTGCATCCCGGTCCTCCTCGCTGCCACGCTCACGCTCGGCACCGCGCCGGCCCCCGCGCCTAGCCCGGCGCAGACCGTCCCCGCCGCGTGGCCGTCCGACCAGAAGGGGCTCGACGCGCTCGGCGTCTCGCTCGTCGACCAGTGGATGTCGGCCGTGGCCGCGAAGGACGCCTCGCGGCTCGAGTCGATGATGCTGCCGTGTTTCCAGCGCATCAGCTGGGCGGGCTCCTTCGATCGCGCGGCCGAGATCGAGGCGATCAAGGCGCTCGACGCGAAGTCGCCGAAGGTGTCGGACGTGAAGGTCACGCGCGTCGGCGAATCGCTGGTGGTGACTTGCCAGGTCGCGGTCGAGGAGCGGTCGGCCTCGGGCCCGCTGCCGTCGGAGCCGTCCTGCCGGCTCGGCGTCTGGCAGCTGCAGGACCGCGCGTGGAAGCTCGCGGCGTGGGCCACGCTTCACATGCCGTCCGCGCGGCCGGCGCCCTCGGCGCCGCGGTTCACCGCCGACGAGGGCGTCGGCAAGGAGGGCGCGGCCCTCGTCACGCGGTTCCTCGAATTGCAGCGTGCCAAGGACCTCGGGCCGTTCGACGCGATGTTGGCCGACGGAATGCAGGTCATCAACTTCCGCGGCCAGAAGGCAAAGGAAGACCTCGTGAAGGGCGCGTCGCGCGTGAAGGCCGACGCTGCCGTGCTCGCCGACGTCCGCGCGACGCGATGCAACGAGCTGCTCGTCGTGACCTGCAACCTCACGATGGGCCAGAAGATGGGCTTCACCGCGCTCCCCGCCGATCCGGCGCCGTTTCTCGCGGTGTTCCATGGGACGGGCGACGCCGTGAAGGTGATCGCGATGGCGAACACCAACAAGCCCAAGTGAACGTCAAGCAGGTGACCGCGGTCAGTTGATCGCGCGGCCGGCCGGCCGCCGAGGTCACTTCGTGGGCTTCACGCCCGCGATCTTCCGCAGCTCCGCGACGGCCGGGTCCACCTGCTGCTTGCCGCGGAGCTCGAGCGTCTCCTTGCCGTCGAACGCCGCGAGCAGCGCCTTCGCCCACAGTTCGCGCGCGCCCTTGTCCTTGATGGTGCGCGCCCAGCCCTTCACCTGCGCTGCGAACGCGTCCGCGGCCTTGCGGTTCTTCGTGCGGTTGGGCGACGCGAGGTAACCCTTCGCGGACTCGACGCACTTCTCGACGAAGCCCTCCTCGCCGGCGGTCTCCTTCCAGCAGCGGGCGAGGAGCGCGGCATTCGTGCAGCCCTGGCGGGTCAGGTCGGCGAGCAGCCTCGACGATGCCTCAGGCGTGGCGGGCGACGGCATCGCGAGCACGCGCGCATGGGCGAGGTCGCGCACGGTGTCGCGGTAGAGCTTGCGATTCGCGGGAAGCTTCGCCGCGTCCATCGCCTTGTTGAAGTCGTCGAGCAGGCGAACCGCCGATCCCGCGTCGGGAGCCGACGCGATCGCGCCCTCGACCACGGCCATCGCGTAGGGGTTGCGCTTCAGGCCCTCGGCGAGGAAGGCGGGACCCTCGTCGGCGCGCTCCGCGGCCGCAAGCGCGTCGAACGCGCGGCGCATGACGAGGGTGTCCACGAACGATTCGAGGCCCTCGTTGACGCCCCACGCGACCGTCTGGTGGAAGATCATCGGGCGCCGACCGCCGACGTCGTCGTAGTTCCAGCCCGCGTGCACGTTCGTGACCTCGTCGCCGCCGGTGGCGTACTGCTCGCCCTTGCACGTGTACGTGCCCGACTTCGCGTCGAAGTCCATCTGCACCATCGCGCAGTGGCCCGGCTGCCCCGCGGTCGATGCGGGGACGCCGAGGATCCGCTCGGTGCGGGCGCCGATGTTGCCCATCGTGCCGCAGACGCCGCCGTCCTTCCACATCATCTGGATGCTGCCGTAGCTGAAGGCGAACGGGCTCAGGCGCCGCGCGCTCTGCATGTCGAACTGCTGCGCGATGTCGCCGATGTACTCGCCGTAGGTGCGCGCCTCGCCGGTCTCGGCGAACGTGCGCCAGATCGCCTCGCGCTCGCGGAGCGGCTGGTCGTCGGCCGCGAGCATCAGGAGGACCGGCCACGGCGCGTTCAGCGGGAAGCGCGGCCACTTTCGCTCCGCCTTCGTGGCGGGGTCGAACTGCCAGTTGTCGTTGCGCACGAACCACGCCATCGACTCCGCCGGCGTCGGCGCGCGGTCGCGCTCGGCGGGCATGCGTCCCTTGGCGCGGTAGGCGGCCTGGAACATCTCGTGTGCGGCGGCGATGCGCTTGCGGAGGTCCTCGTTGCCGACCGCGGCGGTCGAGTTCCACGCGACCGCGCCGTCGCCGCAGTCGAGCCGCAGGTCCTGGCCGTGCGCCTGCATGTAGGCGTTGAACTCGCGCTGCAGCGCGGCGGACGAGATGACGTCCGCGGCCACGAGCGCGCGGGTGACCTTCCTCTTCACGTCGACCGCCTTGCCGCGCGGCTTGGCGACGCCCTTGTCGTCGTACTCGAGCGGCGGCAGCTCCTTCACGGTGGCCTCCACCTCGATCGGCGGATGGTCCTCGAGGAAGTTCACGACGTGGTCATCGCGGTCGAGCGTGCGCTTCGGGTCCTTCGTGTCGACCGGCGTTCGCGGGTCGCCGGGGATCGCGAGCGAGAGCGGCGCGCGCTGCGAGACGTCCGGGAGCGCGTCCGGCAGCTGCGCGCCGTCGGCGTCGTTCCACGTGCCCGCCTTCGTGCCGCGCCGCAGGTACGAGTCCTGCACCGCGAACGCGATCGCGAGCTGCGGGTAACGCTCGCGTACGAGCTCCTCGCCGAGCTCGATCTCGAGCGAGCGCAGGCCGAGGAGCACCGGCAGCGGGTCCTTGCGGCAGCCGTACACCGAGGCGCGGCGCACCGGGTCGCGGTCCACCCAGTCGAGGAAGTCCTTCGGCAGCCGCGCCCCGCGCGAGGAGGCCGCGTCGAGCGTCGCCTTGCGTGCGTCCGCGACGTACCGGTCGGCGCGCGAGGACCACGACGAGCCGGCGGCGTGCGCCGGAACGGGGGCCGCGGGGGCGATCGGCGCCGCCGCCGCGACGAGCGCGAGGACGGACGCCGCGGAGAGCGTTGCGATGAACCGCTTCATGGGGTCACTTTCGGGCAGGTGCCATCTCGTCCACGAGCGCAGCCGCGCCGTAGATCTTCCGCATGGCCTCGAGCATGCCGCGCGCGTCCACGGAGGTCGCGCGGTTGCGCGTGCCGTCGAACACCACGTCGCCCGCCAGGCTGTCGAGGTTTCCGTCGAAGATCAGGCCGACCACCTCGCCGTCCGCGTCGACGATCGGCGAGCCGGAGTTGCCGCCGATGATGTCGTTCGTCGAGACGAAGTTGAACGGGACCGTGCCGTCGAGCCGCGCCTTCGCGTCGAGCCACGACTTCGGCAGCTCGAACGCCGGGTCGCCTGCGCGCTCGGCCGCGCGCTCGAAGGTGCCGCCGATGGTGGTGAACGCGGGGACCTTCGTGCCGTCCTCCGCGGTCCAGCCCTTCACGGTGCCGTAGCTCATGCGCAGGGTGAACGTCGCGTCCGGGTACACGCTGTCGCCGAAGGCCGCGAACCGCGCCGCGGCGATCTTGCCGTAGGCGATCTTCTGCGGCGCGTCGACCTGGTCCTCCCACGCCTTGCGTGCGGCGCGTGCCTGGTCGTCGACCGATGCCATGAAGCGGATCATCGGGTCGTTCATGTCCGGGTTGCGGCGCGCCGCGACGTCCGCGAGCTTCGTGCCGCGCACGAGCTCGGTCGCGCGGGCGCGCGGGCTCTTGCCGTCGAGCAGCTTCCGCACCAGCGCGTCGTCGAGGCCGCGCTCCTCGGCGAGGCCCGAGAGCATCGAGGTCATCCGCTCGATCTCGAGCTGCGGGTAGACGGGCGCCGGCGAGTAGAGCATCGCCTCGAGCGACTCGCGGTTCGCGTCACCGAACTCCGGCAGTCGTTCCGCGCTCGGCTTCGCGTCCTCGGCCTTCATGCGGAGCAACGTGCGGGCGACGCCCGCGAGCGTGCCGGCGCGCATCCGGCGCTCGAGCGCGAAGTAGTCAGGCGCCAGCCGCTTCCACGCGTCGAGCGACGCACGCACCATGGCGCGGCCGTCCTCGAAGTCCTTCGCCTCGGGCTTGCCCGCGAGCCGCTTCAGCAGCGCATCCTCGTCGGCGCGCTTGGCGGCGACCATCGCGGGATCCTGCAGCGCGTCGAGCAGGCCCTGCGACGCCTTGCGGCCGTTCTGCGTGCCGAAGAAGTCCTCGCGCGCGATGCGGGCGTTCTCGGCGCCGCGGCCCATGAACGTGGTCAGCTTCACCTCGTTGCGCCACAGCCGCTTCAGGCCCATCGGCTCCTCGACGTCTCGCATGAACGCGACGTGGTCCGCGGTGTAGAGGCGGTTCGTCGAGCCGGGGTGGCCCCAGGTGAAGACGAGCTCGCCCTCCTTCGCGCCGTCGGCATCCCACGAGAGGAAGTGCTCCGGCTGGAGCGGCTTCCCGTCCTCGTAGATGCGGAAGAAGCAGCAGTCGAGGTCGTAGCGCGGGAACTCGAAGTTGTCGGTGTCGCCGCCGAAGAACGCGATCGCGGTCTCGGGCGCGAACACGAGCTTCACGTCGCGGAACGTGCGGTAGCGGTAGAGGTGGTACTTGCCGCCCTGGTAGAGCGTCACGACCTCGCTCGTGAGGCCGGTCGACTTCTCGCTCTCGTCCTCGATGCGCGCGATCTCCTTGCGCTTCGCCGCGCCCGCGGCGGCGGTGTCGGCCGCGCCCTTGGCGGCGCCGGTCACGCGGTCGGTCACGTCCTCGATCGACCAGAGCACGTTCAGCTCGAGGTCGGGGCAGGGCAGCTCGTCGGCCGGCGACTTCGCGAGGAAGCCCGTCTTCAGCAGGTCGCGCTCGGGCGTCGAGAGCTTGGCGAGCATGTCGCTGCCGACGTGGTGGTTGGTCATCACCAGCCCGTTGCGGCTGACGATCGAGCCCGAGCCGCCCGTCGAGAAGCGCACCGCCGACTTCTGCAGGTGCTCGAGCAGCGCGGGCGTCGCCTCGAACCCGTGCTTCGCCTTCAGCTCGGCGGCCGGGATGGCGTTCGGGAGCCACATGCCCTCCTCGGCACGGGCGACGGCGGGAAGGACGGCCAGGGCGGCCACGAACGCGAGTGCGGGGCGGTGCATGGGGGGAAGGGTATATCGCGGCGATCGCGCGTCGATTTCGCTCGGGCGACGGACCGGGGAGCCGTATAATTTCGGCATGTCCGACGCCCCGGAACCGAGAAGGGACTGGCCGATCTCGATCCGGCCGCTTCACGACCCCGCCGCCGGCGAGCGCGACCGCGCGTACTGGATGTCGAGAACCCCGGCCGAGCGCATGGCGGCCCTGGATCGCCTGCGGGAGGAGCGAGATGGCGCACAACAAAGACTGGCGCGAGTGGCTCGAGCCGTTGAGGTGAAGCGGCGGAGCGAA
>JAIYBS010000104.1 GCA_027488415.1 Planctomycetaceae bacterium
CAGGGTGTAGCGGCCGATCCGGGCAACGCCCTCCTCGAGGCCGCGCTGCACCTCGCTTGCGGCGCGACCGAGCAGCGCGTCAAGCTCCGCGAACGTGCGCTCTCCGAGACGCGTGTCCGCGGCATCACCCGCGGCGGAAACCGGAGTCGCCGGAGGATCGACAGGAAGTTCCCCGCCACCCGAGGTCATGGAGAGATCGTATCGCGAGGAGGCCGCGCCGCGGAATGTTCCCGCTCGCTCAGTGCACCCAACCCTCGAGCGCGGCCTCGGCCGTCACGACCGACTGGAACGGCGGCGTCACGAGCAGCATCGCATCGAGCAGGTCGCCTTCCTCGTCGCGGATCGCTTCCTCGCCCATCGGCACGGGGATCGCCACGCCCTCCTGCGCGAGACGGCGGACGAGCTCTTCGCGCACGCGCCGCGGCGGGTCGCCGGCGCCCTTGTAGCCGCGCTTTGGCCATCCCTTGGCCGCGAGCACGCTGGCGGGGCAACCCTCCGTCACGGTGACGCGGCTCGCAGACGGCATGCACGGCTCGACGCGGATGCCCTGCTCCGCCAGCGGGAGCAGCACCTCGCAGACGAAGGTCCACGTCTGCTTGAAGACCCGCAGGTTGAGGGGCGACATCGGCGTCGCCATCGCGTGGTCGCATGCGCGGCGCGGCTCGCGGCGGATCAGCCCGCGCACCTCGCCGCGCCACAGCCGCGGCGAGCCGAGAGAGTGCATCCAGCGCGCGACGTCGATCCACGCAGGGCCGACGCCGAACTCGCGCGCGATCTCCGCGGGGATCGACATGGGCGCGTCGACCCGCCACAGGTGGTCGCGGCCGTCCTCCGCGCTCGCCAGGATGGCGCGCACGAGTCCGCGGCGATCGATCCGTCCCGCCGAGGTGATCGGCTGCCGGGGCACGGCGAGGTCACGCGAGATGACGCGGATCTTCGCGGCACCGCCCGAGTCGGCGCCGGAGAAGTCCACGCCGTGCAGGACGATTCCGTCGACGACGGGCTTGGGTCGGGGGTACGCCACCGGGTCAGCCGTTCCCGCACTGGCTCTGCGGCTTGCCGCAGGGGCAGCACGAGCCGAGGTGGACGTGCCCGCCGCCGACCGGGGATCCGGCCACGCCGAAGACGCTGTGCTTGCGCACGAAGGCACGGCCCTTGCCGGCGGGATCCTCGACGGGCGCATCCGCGTCGCGCATGGGACGCAGCAGCGTGATCACCTCTCCGTCCTGCTCGCACACGTACTCGTACTGGGGCATCAGCGCTTCCTCGGTGCACGGCCCGCCGGGGCGGTCCGTGCGGTGGTGGACTTCGAATGGTAGCCGCGCGGTCCCGAGTCACCGGTCCGTGACCGGGATGCGCCGGAGCGCGCGGAGGGGGTGCGCGAAGACGGGGTACGCGAGGAAGGAGTACGCGGAGACGGGGTACGCGAGGACGGGGTACGCGAGGAAGGAGTGCGCGGAGCCGGAGTACGCGCGGAGGTCGTGCGCGCTCCCGACGTCCGACCGCCACGCGAGGGCGCCCTCTTCGCGGCCGCCTGCGCTGCCCGCTCCGCGACCTTCGCCTCCTCGGCCGCGGCCGGCGAGGGACGGCGCTCCGACTTCCGTGCCGCGCGCTGCTGCGGGGTCGCGAACGCGTGCTCGCGCAGGATGGCAAGCTCCTTCGGCGTCAGCTCGCGCCATTCGCCCGCCTGGAGGCCCTTCAGCTGCAGCGGCCCCATGCGCACGCGACGCAGCTTGCGGACGGGATGCCCCAGTCGCGCCATCAGCGTCCGCACGTCGCGGTTGCGGCTCTCGCGGAGCTCCATGTACAGAAGCGACCGCGCCGCGTCGCGCTTCAGGACCACGAGGTGCGACCCGCCCGACGCGGACTCGCCCTCGCCCGCGGGCGAGCGGAACACGGCGCGCTCGAGGCGCTGGACGTCGGAGTCCTCGACGCGCCCGCCGACCATCACCTCGTAGCCCTTCGCCATCTCGAAGCGCGGGTGCGTGAGGCGGTTCGCGAGCTCGCCGTCGTTCGTCAGGAGAAGGAGCCCCGACGCGTCGAGGTCGAGCCGACCGACGGCGTACAGCCGCGCGTGCGAGGGATGCCGGACGATGTCGATCGCGCGCGGGCGTCCCTCGGGATCGCTGTTCGTGCTCACGTAGCCCTTGGGCTTGAAGAGCATCACGTAGACGTGGCGCTCGGCCGCCTTGAGCCGCCGACCGTCGAAGCGGATGTCGTCCTTCGCCGGGTCGACCCAGGCCGGCAGTCCGTCGATGCGATGACCGTTCACGGTCACGCGCCCCTCGTCGACCGCCTCCTCGCATGCCCGGCGCGAGCCGACGCCGGCGTCGGCGAGCACCTTCTGGATGCGCGGACCGCGCGAGTCGTCCTGGTACGGATGGGTCGGCGATTGCCTGCGGCGCATCGGGACATCGTAGCCGGGTGCGGGGTATGGTTCGGGCATGTCGACGATCGCCGCCGCGATGCTCCTCCTCGTCACCGGATCCGGTCCCGCGGGCAGCGCCTTGGCGCCCGCGCTGGTGCGCCCGCTCGACGCGGCCGACCCGGTCGGTGCCGTCCTGGCGACGGGCGAGCGAACCGACGACGCGCGCCGCCTCGCGGCCTTGTTCGCGTCGACCCCCGCCATGTTCCCGCTTCGAGGACTCCCGGGCGCCGTACGCATCGCGTTCGCGCAGCCCTACGCGCTGCCCGAGGTTGCCGCGGCGACCACCGCGCCGGCCGTCGATCCGGCGGACCGGCCGTTCCGCGCGGTCGCGCGCTTCGCGGCCCGCGCCTTCGGCGTCGACTGCCCGCCCGCGGAGGAACGCAGCCGGCTCGAGGTGAGCGACCCGCAGCGGGCGGTCTTCGCGCTCGACTTCCTGCTCAACGAGTCGAACCTCGCGGTGCGCGAGGCGCTCGCGGGCGCGATCGCCGGCACGGGCGCGACCGACGACCGCGAGAAGGTCGCGCGCGCCGCGGTCGACGGCGCGGAGCGGACGACCTCGCGCGGGGCGCAGATTCCGGAGGCGCTCGGCATCGCGATGCGCGCGGCCGCGGCGATGGACCGCGCGGCGCTCGTGCGCGCGGCGCTGCACTTCGACACGGCGCTCGACGTGAAGGGCGACTGGAAGTCGTTCGAGGGCGAGCCGCTTCCCGAGGAGCTCGCGGGCGCGGTCGACGGTCCCGTGCTCACCGCGCAGCAGGTTCCGGAGCTCGGCTGGGTCGTCGTCGGCGGCGTCGGCGACAATCGCTACGACATGTCGAGGATCGCGGCCGTGTTCGACCCCGCGGGGAACGACCGCTACGACTGGGGCGCGGGCTCCGTCGGCAGCAGGCTCGTGGTCGACGTCGCGGGCGACGACCGCCACGAGGCATCCGGCGAAGCGCCGCTCTGCGGCCCGGGCGGCGCCGCGTGCGGCGTGTGCGTGATCGACGACTTCGCGGGCAACGACCGCTACGCGGGTTCGCGCGTCGCCCTCGGCGCGGCGGTGCTCGGCGTCGGCATGCTCGTCGACCGCGCGGGCGACGACCGCTACGAGGGGAGCGCGTGGTGCTCGGGCGCGGCGTTCGGCGGCATCGGCGCGCTCGTCGACCTCGCGGGAAGCGACCTGCACTCGGCGGACGGCTTCTCGCAGGGCTGCGGCGGCCCGGCCGGCGCGGCGCTCCTCCTCGACGCAGGCGGCAACGACCGCTATCGCGCGGACGGCGCGATGCCGAGCGCGTACGACACGCCGACCGTGAGCTGCTCGTTCTCGCAGGGGTGCGGGTTCGGCTACCGCGTCGGCGCGCCCGGCGGCGTCGGCGCGCTCGTCGACCTCGCGGGCGACGACCGCTACGAGGCCGGCGAGTTCGCGCAGGGCTGCGGCTACTTCCTCTCGCTCGGCATCCTCCGCGACGAGGGCGGGCGCGACCTCTACTACGGCAACCGATACGCGCAGGGCACGGCCGCGCACCAGGCGTTCGGCGCGCTGCTCGAGGGCGCGGGCGACGACATCTACTGGAGCATGACCGCGGCCGGCCAGGGCGCGGCGTGGGACATGGCGGGTGCCGTGCTCGTCGACCGCGCGGGCGACGACCGCTACCGAGCGGACGGGCTCTCGCAGGGCGCCGCGGCGCAGCAGGCATTCGGCGCGCTGGTGGATCTCGCGGGCGACGACGACTACCGCGCGGGCGGCGCGAGCCAGGGCGCGGCCGACGGAAACCAGTACCACTGGGACGCGACCCGCTGCTCGAGCCTCGGCGTGCTACGCGACGTCGGCGGCCGCGGGCGATTCTCCGCGGATCGCGGCGGCAGCGGCGCGTCGGCGCTCACCGGCGACGCGGCCA
>JAIYBS010000139.1 GCA_027488415.1 Planctomycetaceae bacterium
AGCGTCTCGCGGTCGAGCACCAGCTGCTCGAGGCCGCGGAGCGCCTCCATGAGGATCGTGCCGCCCGGCGTCTCGTAGACGCCGCGGCTCTTCATGCCGACGAGCCGGTTCTCGCAGATGTCGACGCGGCCGACGCCGTTGCGGGCGCCGATCCGGTTGAGCTCCGTGAGGAGCGCCACAGGGTCGAGCTCCTTCCCGTTCACGGTGACCGGGTAGCCCTTGCGGAAGGTGATCGCCACGTCCTCGGCGACGTCGGGGGCGTCCTTCGGGCTGGTGGTGATCATCCACACGTCCTCGGGCGGCGCGTTCCACGGATCCTCGAGCTCGCCGCCCTCGTGGCTGATGTGCCAGATGTTCGCGTCGCGGCTGTAGATCTTCTCCGCGCTCGCGGTGGTGGGGACGTTGCGCGCCTTCAGGTAGGCGAGCATGGCCTCGCGGCTCTTCAGGTCCCAGATTCGCCAGGGGCTGATCACCGGCAGCTGCGGCGCGAGCGCGGCGTAGGTGCTCTCGAAGCGGACCTGGTCGTTGCCCTTGCCGGTGCAGCCGTGGCAGAGCGCGTCGCAGCCGGTGGCCAGCGCGACCTCGACCTGCGCGCGCGCGATGATCGGACGCGCGATCGAGGTGCCCATCAGGTACCGGTTCTCGTAGACGCTGCCGGCGATCGCCATCGGGAAGGCGAACTCGCGGAGGAATGCCTCCTTGAGGTCGACCACGATGCACTCGCTCGCGCCGCTCTTGGTGGCCTTCTCTCCGATCCCGTCGAGCTCGCGCTCGCCCTGGCCGACGTCGGCGACGCACGCGACGACCTCGCAGCCGTAGGTCTCCTTGAGCCAGGGGATGATGCAGGACGTGTCGAGGCCGCCGGAGTAGGCGACGCAGACCTTCTTGGGGGCGTTCTTGCTGGTGGTGGACATGGGGTTTCCTTGTTCCTGGGGTGTCGGGTTCGAGATCCGGTGTTCGGGGTTCGGCGGACGGTGCGTTCAGCGGGCCGCGGCCGCGGCGGCCGCGCCCGGGTTGTGCTTCTTGGCGGCGAGCAGGTGGCAGAGCAGGGCGTTCTGCGCGTGCATGCGGTTCTCGGCCTGGTCGAAGACGACCGAGCTCGTCGAGTCGATCACCTCGTCGGTGACCTCCTCGCCGCGGTGCGCGGGGAGGCAGTGCATGAAGAGCGCCTTCGGCCCGGCGATCGACATCAGCTCGCGGTCGACCTGGTAGGGCTCGAACCGTGCCTTCTTCTCGGCGCTGTCCTGCTGACCCATGCTGATCCAGGTGTCGGTGTAGACGGCGAAGGCGCCGGAGATCGCGCGGACGTCGTCGGTCACCTCGATTCGCGCGCCGGTTCGCATGCTCCGCGCCACGCACTGGCTCACGATCCCTGCATCGGGCTCGAAGCCCTTGGGCGTGACGACCGTGATTCCGAAGCCGAGGATCGACGCCGCCTCGACGAGCGAGTGGCAGACGTTGTTGCCGTCGCCGACCCACGCCAGGCGCGAGTGGTTCAGGTCGAACCCGCGCTCGAGGAGCGTCTGCAGGTCCGCGAGCGCCTGGCACGGGTGGTGCAGGTCGCAGAGCGCGTTCACGACCGGTACGCGCGTCGCCGCGGCGAGCCCCGTGATGGTCGCGTGCGAGTTCACGCGCGCGACGATCGCGTGGCACCAGCGCTCGAGGTTGTGCCCGTAGTCGGCGAGCGTCTCGCGCGTGCCGAGCGGGGTGTCGCGGTGGTCGAGGTAGATGGCCTGCGCGCCCATGCGGAAGCAGCCGACCTCGAAGCTCATGCGCGTGCGGAGGCTCGCCTTCTCGAAGAGCATGCAGACGCTGCGCCCGGCCAGCGCGCCGGCGACCGAGCCCGGGTTCCGCTTGAACTCCGCGGCCGTCGCCAGGATGTCGGCGATCTCGTGCTGCGCGAGGTCCGCGAGGCGGGTGATGTCCTTGGTGCCGACGGGGTCGAACGTGCTCACGATGCCGCTCCTTCCGCGGCAGCCGCCGCGAGCGCTCCATGCCGGACTCCGGGCACGACGCGCGTGCCGACCGACGCTCCCGCCGCGAGCGCCTCGAGCGCCGCCGGATCCGCCCACGGGGCGATGACGACGGGCATGCCCGCGCGGTTCGCCGCGTCGACGGCCCCGCGCACCTTGGCGATCATGCCGCCCGTCACGGTGCCGTCCGCGATCAGCGCCTCCGCGGACGCCTCGTCGATCTCCGAGATCACCGCGCCGTCCGCGCCCTTGACGCCCGGCACGTCGGTCAGGAGGAGGAGGCCGCTCGCGCCCACGATGCCCGCGATCTGCGCCGCCGCGTCGTCGGCGTTCACGTTCAGGAAGCCGCCCGCCTCGCACACGGCGATCGACGACAGCACGGGAAGGAACCCGCCCGCGAGGAGGTGCTTCACGAGCCCGCCGTCGCCGTCGACCAGCTCGCCCACCCGCCCGGGGTCGAACGAGAAGCGGCTCGTCTTCACGGCCCGCGAGAGGTGCCCGTCGGAGAGCGTGAGCCCCACCGCCGACACGCCGCGCGAGAGCAGGAGCCCGAGCAGCTGCGTGTTCATCGCGCCCGCGAGCACGGCCGTCACCTGCTCGACCACCTCGGGGGGCGTGATGCGGATGCCCTCGCGGCGCTCGGTCTGCATGCCGAGCCGGTCGAGCTGGCGGTCCACCGCCTTGCCGCCGCCGTGGACGATCACGAGCCCGCCGAGGTGCAGCTGGTGCATCCGGGCGAGCGCGTCGAACACGCCGGGGAAGCGCGCCGCGTCGTCGAGCAGCGCGCCGCCGAGCTTCACGACGAGCGGACCGCGCGCACTCACGAGGCCACCTCCTGCGCGACCGTCCGGCAGATGCCGAGCGCGGTCGCCTCGTCGAAGCCGAAGCGAACGTTGAACGCCTGCACGGCCTGGCCGGCGGCGCCCTTCACGAGGTTGTCGATCGCGCTGGAGATCACGAGGTGCGTGCCGGTCTCGTCCGTCGCGAGCGCGATGTCGCAGCAGTTGGTCCGCTCGACGGCCGCGATCGACGGCCAGCGGCCCTCGGGCAGGATCCGGACGAACGGCGCGCCGGCGTAGGCGCGCTCGAGGCATGCGCGTGCTTCGGCGATGGTGCGCCCGGGCGCGAGCTCCGCGTGGATCGTCGAGAGGATGCCGCGGTCGAGCGCGACGAGGTGCGGCGTGAAGAGGATGCGCGCGCCGGTCTCCTGCGCCATCTCGGGCTGGTGCCGGTGCGAGAGCACGCCGTAGGGCTGGAGGCTGACCTCGCAGAAGAGGCTCTTGACCGCGGCCGAGCGGCCCGCGCCGCTGACGCCCGAGGCGCTGTCGACGATGACGGGGCGGGCGAGGTCGATGATCCCCGCCTCGGCGAGCGGCCGCACGGGCAGGATGACCGACGTCGGGTAGCAGCCGGGGCACGCGACCAGGCTCGCGGTCCGAAGCGCGTCGCCCGCGATTTCGGGCAGGCCGTACACGGCGTCTGCCAGCAGGCTCGCGTGCGAGTGCGGGAACCCGTAGTGCTTCGGGTAGAGCGCCGCGTCCTTCAGGCGGAAGGCGGCCGACAGGTCGAACACCGTCACGCCCGCGGCAAGCAGCGCTGGGGCAAGCTGCTCGCTCGCCTCGTGCGGCGTCGCGAGGAACACGGCATCCGGCTCGCAGGCGAGGATCGCCGCCGCATCGTCCGCGCGCACGGGCAGGTCGCACACGCCGGCAAGGCGCGGGAAGAGGTCCGACATCCGCTCGACCTTCCCGTCGGCGCCGCGCCGGTCGCTGCCGAACAGGCCGACCACGGTCGCGCCGGGGTGCGCCGCGAGCGTGGCGACGAGCTCGGCGCCCGTGTAGCCGGGTGCGCCGACGATGACGATGCGAACGCTGTCTCCCATGTCGGTTGCCATCGGGGGGATCCTTGCCGCGCGTCAGGCGGCGGTGCGAGCGAGGCGCTCGAGCGTGCGTGCGAGGGCGGCGGCCGCGTCGGTGTCCTTCGCGGCCACGAAGATCGTGTCGTCACCGGCGATCGTCCCGAGCGTGCCGGGCAGCCCGGCGCGGTCGAGCTCGATGGCGAGCGAGTTCGCGTGGCCCGAGGGGGTCTTCAGGACCACGAGCGTCCCCCCGCGGGTCACCGACAGGAGGTGCTGCCGGAGCGCGGTCGCGAGCACCGCCTCGCGGTCGCCGGCGGGCAGGGCGGGGGTCACCCCCGGCAGCATGTAGCCGGTCGGGCCCTTCACCACGCCGAGCTCCGTCAGGTCCCTCGAGAGCGTTGCCTGCGTGACCGCGATCCCCTCGCGCTTGCGGAGGAGGTCGGCGAGTTCCTGCTGGCTCCAGACCTGGCTCGCGCCGATGAGGGCGGCGATCCGGGCTCGGCGCTGCAGGGGGCTGTGGGCGGTGGCGGGCACGAATGCATGAATATACGGATCCATGCATGATTATGCAAGCGGATCCCGCGCGAAATCCGCGGATTGTCGACAACCTGTCGATTGTGCCTGTGACTCACTCCGGCGGCAGCTGCCGCGCGCGCCGGTCGGCGCCGATGGCGACGTACGTGAACGTGCCCTCGGTGACCTTCACCGTGCCGCTGTCGTCGTGGCGGCGCGCCCAGGCCTCGACCTCGACGGTCACGCTGGTGACGCCGACCTTCGAGACCGCGCAGTAGCAGCTCACCTCGTCACCCACGAAGACCGGGAGCTTGAAGGTCATCTGCGCCACGGCCACCGTCGCCACGCGCCCGTGCGCGCGCCTGCGCGCGAGGCTCGCGCCCGCGATGTCCATCTGCCCGAGCAGCCATCCGCCGAAGATGTCCCCGGCCGGGTTCGCGTCGGCAGGGAAGGCGAACGTGCGGAGCATCAGCTCGCCGCGCGCGCCCTCGGGGCGGCCGGGGATCCCGTGCGCCTCGCCGCGGTTCGCGGCGCTCACTCGTCGTCGCCCTCGTCCTCGGGCTCGTCCTTGATCTCGACGGCCTCGATCTCGCCCTTGCGGCCCGCGGCCTGCTCCTTGCGCTTCCACTGCTCGATCTTCTGCCGGTCCGGCGAGATGATCGCGTTGATGCGCTTGCCGTTCAGGCGCGGCGCGGCCTCGAGCTTGCCGAGGTCGAGGAGCCGCTGGATGACGTCCTGGACGAGTCGGTCGCCGATCTCGCGGTGCGCCATCTCGCGGCCCTTGAAGCTCGCGACCAGCTGCACCTTGTGGCCCTCGAGGAGGAACCGGCGCGCCTGCTGCACGCGGATGCCGACGTCGTGCGGGTCGATCTTCATCGAGCGGCCGAGGCGCACTTCCTTGAGCTCGCTGGTCTTCGACTTGCTCGCCTTGTTCTTCTTGGCCTCCTCGTACTTGAACTTCCCGTAGTCCATGATCTTGCAGACGGGCGGTCGCGCGTCCGGCGAGATCTCCACGAGGTCAAGGCCAGCTTCCAGCGCCATGCGCCGGGCTTCGTCCGTCTCGACGATGCCGACCATCTCGCCGGCCTGGTCGATCAGCCGCACCGGGGTGATGCGGATGCGGTCGTTCATGCGCGGACCGAACGAGGGTCCATCGCGCCGCGGGCGGTCGCCGCCGAAGCCTCCCGGACGAGGTCCGGAACCGGAGGCGAACGGGGGGCGGCGAGGGGGGAAGCTGGAAATAGGTGAGTCCTTGCGAGCGATGGCGGCCTCGGCGGTGGAGCCCCGGCCCGCGCCGCCGGCGGGGGGAGGGGTGCAGCCTCCTGGAGCTGCAGAAGGAGCAATGTACCGCCGTTGGCCGGGGGGAAGCAATGGAAGGCGGAAATGCCGAAATCCGGCGCGATTTCCCGGTCGCCGCGCCGGCAGCATGCTGCCTCAGGGCCTCGGTCCGACGGGACCGAGGATCGTGCCTCCGATGCTGACCCGACCCGCGCGCGCCTGCTCAATCAACCGGTTCCCGAGCCCGGGCAGATCCTCCGCGGGGACGGTGGGCAGTTCGACCGTTCCTGTCTCCCGCACGCACTCCCGGTCATCGACCTTCCCGAGCGGCGTCGCGAGGAGCGCGTTGCCCTCGACCACGCCGCCGACCGGTCGGCCGAAGCGGTCGGTG
>JAIYBS010000048.1 GCA_027488415.1 Planctomycetaceae bacterium
CGCCTGCGCGCCGATGCCGAGGCCCATGAGGACGATCGAGGCGACCCACATGAACGTCGCGCCGAAGCCGACGCCGTCGAGCGCCGCGCCGGCGGTGCCGGGCGGGAGGTTCCCCGCGAGGAGCGTGTCCGTGGTCCCGACGAGCGCGGCCATCGTCTGCTGGATGAGGACCGGGACCGCGAGGATCCAGATCGACTCCCAGAGGCCCTTTCCGGCGAGCTTGCCGCTCTTGATGATCCGCTCGTCGTCCGCCGCCGCCTCCGCGCCGGCCACCGAGATGGCGGGATCGCCGAACGCGTCGATGTCGCCCTCCGCCGCGAGGCGGCGGAGCTCTGTGTCCTTCGCGTTGACCGGGTCGGTCGACAAGGGGGCGGAGTCTAGGCGGGGGGGAGGCCCGCTCAGCCCTTCTCGCCGATGTTCGCGAACTCGTCCTGCGGGCCGCCGACGGGCGGGGCCGTCTCGCGCATGCCGGCGGGCACGCCCGGCTGCTCGAACGTCGGGATCATCCAGAACAGCAGGTAGTCGCCGAAGCCGAGCTCGCGCTCGAAGGTCGGATAGTAGAACGGCACGTCCTGGCGAAGCGGGTTCGGCGTGGCGTCGGCCCAGCTGCGCCAGAGCGGGGCCTCGAGGCCGAAGTCCGCGCCGGTGAGCAGGCGAAGGCTGTTCGCCGCGGCGAGGTTCACCGCGAGCTCGCGGTCGTCGAGCGCGCTGCAGAGGGCCTCGAAGACGTCGCGCGTGGGGTACTGGCCGAGCGCGATCGCGAGCTCGACGCGCACCGCGGGCACCTCGTCCTCGTTGATCATCTTCTTCCAGATGAGGTCGGCGATCTTCGGGTTGTGGATCCGCTGCAGCCCCTTCGCCGCCGCGACGCGGATCTGCTCGACCTTGCTGTCGAGCTGCTTCGCGACGAGGACCGCGTCGTCGGGGTTCGCGTGCCGCGCGAGCGCCTGGATCGCCGTCGCCTTCACGACGGGGTCGCTGTTCTCCTCGATGTAGAGGCGGTACAGGTTGACATAGACGGGCTCGCCGCCGAAGCCGGCGTTTCCGAGGAGGAGCACGCCGCGCCGCTGGTTCTCCGGGTCGCTGTCGTCGACCGCCCAGCGGCCGGCCTCCGCGGGGGACGGCGGGAAGAGCGAGCTCGACGCATCGCCGAAGTCGCTCGACGCCTGGTCGCAGCCCGCCGCCGCGGCGAGGATCCCTGCGGCGAGGTGCGCTGCGGCGAGCGGTGCGATGCGTGTCCGTCCGTGGTCCACGCCGGGACGATACCTGCGTACCCTCCCGGCATGTCGACGCCGGTGATCCAGTCGTTCCCGCTCGGGGGATTCCAGACCAACTGCCACGTCGTCTGGGTGCCCGGCCCGGGCGGCGCGACCGCGGGGCAGGAGTGCTGGATCGTCGACCCGGGCGAGGGCCCGCGCCCCGTCATCGACTTCGTCCGGGCCAAGGGGCTCGTGCCGTCCCACGTGCTGCTGACGCACGCGCACGCGGACCACATCGCGGGGCTCGACGCGGTCAGCGCGGCGTTCCCCGCGGCGCGCGTCCTCCTGCACCGGGACGAGCACGCGTTCCTCTCCGATCCGCAGCTGAACCTGAGCGCGTTCATCGGCATCCCGATCACCACGCGCGGGGCGGACGGCGAGCTGCGCGACGGGCAGGAGCTTGGCCTCGGCGGCTCGCGGTGGCGCGTGCTGCACACGCCCGGCCACAGCCCGGGCGGCGTGACGATCGCGTGCGACGCCGCCGGCGAGGCGATCGTCGGCGACACGCTCTTCGCAGGATCGATCGGTCGCGTCGACTTCCCGACGAGCGACCCGGCGAGGATGCACCGCTCGCTCCACGAGGTGCTGATGCGCCTCCCGGACGCGGTCCGCGTCCATCCCGGCCACGGCCCATCGACCACGATCGGCGCCGAGCGGCGCTCCAACCCGTGGCTTCAGGACGACGGCTGGGCCGAGGAGGCCTGAGCGGCCTTGCGCGCGGCGATCCACGCGTCGATCCGCAGGGCAAGGACGTCGAGTGGGATCGCCCCGGCGCCGAGGACGGCATCGTGGAACGCGCGGACGTCGAAGGACGCGCCGAGCTCCCCCTCCGCCTTCGCGCGCATCGCGCGGATGCGCAGCTCGCCGATCTTGTAGCCGCACGCCTGGCCCGGCCAGTCGATGTACCGGTCGACCTCGCGCTCGATGTTCAGCTCGCTGAGCGCGGTGTTGCGCTTCATGAAGTCCATCGCCCGCTCCTTCGACCAGCCGAAGGCGTGGATGCCGGTGTCGACGACGAGGCGCGTGGAGCGCCACATCTCGTAGGTGAGGCGGCCGAAGTCGGAGTACGGGTCGTTCTCGAAGAAGCCCATCTCGATGCCGAGCCGCTCCGCGTACAGGGCCCATCCCTCGACGAACGCGGTGAAATGCATGTCGCGGCGGAACTCGGGCTGGTCGGGGAGCTCCTGCGCGATCGAGATCTGCAGGTGGTGGCCGGGGACGGCCTCGTGCAGCGAGAGGGGAACCATCTCGTAGAGCGGCCGCTGCTCGAGCGCGTGGGTGTTTGCGTAGAACCACCCGGGGTTGCCCGCGCGGAGCGAGCCCGGCATGTAGTACGCGGTGGTCTGCGTGGGCGCCATGAACTTCGGCACCGCGCGCACGCCGTACGGGTTGCGCGGCAGCGTGCCGAACAGCGCAGGGAGCTTCGCGTCGATGCGCTTGCACGTGTCGCGGTAGCGCGCGAGGAGCTCCTCCTCGCCCTTGGCGTAGAAGCGCGGATCGGTGCGCAGGTACCCGACGAACGCGTCGAAGAGCGTGTCGTCGGCGATCTTCGCACGCGCGGCGTCGGCCGCGAACCAGTCGGTGCGGCGGATGACCGAGAGCATCTCGGCGCGGATGCGGGCGACCTCGGCGAGTCCGGTCTCGTGGACCTCCTTCGCCCCCATGGAGGTGGTCGTGTGCACGCGGAGGGCGTGCTCGTACCACGCCTTGCCGTCGGGAAGGTGCATCGCGCCGACGGTGTCGCGGCAGGCGGGGAGGTAGGTCTCGATCAGCCAGTTCCGCAGCAGGCCCAGCTCGAGGAGGACCTTCTGCAGCGTGTCGTCGAGCTCCGCGCGCATCGCGGCCTGCCGGTCGGCGGGGATCGCATCCGGCAGCTTCGCCATCGGCGTCCGGAGCTGCTCGAGGTTCCCCTTGAGCACGGCGTCGAACTGCGCGGGGAGGTCCTTCATCGTGGCCTTCGGGGGCATGCGTCCCTCGGCCATGCCCATCTCGAGGAGCTCGCGGACGTCGCGCACCATCTGCGGGACCGCGGTCAGGCGCTTCAGGTAGTTCTCGAAGTCCTCGGGCGTCCGGAAGGGCACGCGGTCGGCCATCTGCGGGATGTCCTGCTGCGGTCCGCCGCGGCCGCCGACGGGCATGAGGAAGGACCGGAACCGGTGTCCCTCCTCGGCCTCGCGGAGCTGCCGCGTCAGCAGCTGCCAGCCGAGCAGGTCCTCGCCCTCGAGCGACGCCGGGTCGATCTCGAGGAGCTCCGAGAGGAAGATGGCCGACTGCGCGCGGCGCTTCTCGATGCCGCGGATCGAGGCGTCCGTGATCCGGTCGGGGCAGGGCGTCGGCCTGCCGTTGGCGATGGCCTCCTCGGGCCACTCCGTGTCGCGCCAGCGCTGCATCTCGTCGACGATCGCGTTCCAGCGCTCGCGCGGGGACGGGGCCTGCGCGAACGCGTTCGAGGCGAGCAAGAGGATGGCGGCGGCGGCGCGGAGCATGCGCGGAAAGTACCCCCGAAAAACATGCCGGGGGGCCCCCGGCGCATTTTCCGTGCCTCGCCGAAAATGAAGCCGGGCTACATTTTCAGGATGGACCCGCGCCCCGTGCTTCGACTCGGACACTCGCCCGACCCGGACGACGCGTTCATGTGGTGGCCCCTGCTCGAGCTCGGCAGCGGCCCCGCGCGGATTGCCTCGCCGCGATTCCGGTTCGAGGCGGTGCCCGCCGACATCGAGGCGCTGAACCGCCGCGCGAAGGCGGGCGAGGACCTCCTCGAGATCTCCGCATTCAGCTGCGCCACCTACGCGCGGATCGCCGACCGGTACGCGCTCACCGCCTGCGGCAGCTCCGTCGGCGACGGCTACGGCCCGAAGGTCGTGGCTCGCTCCGCGCGGTCGCCCGAGTCGCTCCGCGGCGCGCACCTCGCCATCCCGGGCGAGGGCACGACGGCATTCCTGGTGACGAGCCTCATGCTCGGCCCGGGGAGCTTCCGCGCGACGGCCGTCCCGTTCAAGGAGATCCCGCGCCGCGTGGCGGCCGGAGACTTCGACGCGGGCATCGTGATCCACGAGGGGCAGCTCACGTTCGCGGAGGAGGGTCTCTCGCTCGTCGAGGACCTCGGCCGCTGGTGGCGCGCGCAGACCGGGCTCCCGCTGCCGCTCGGCGCCAACGGCGTGCTCCGCGCGCTCGACGAACGGCACGGTCCCGGCACCATGGCCGAGGTCGCCGCGCTGCTCGAGTCGAGCGTCCGCTACGCGCTCGACCACCGCGAGGAGAGCATCCGCTACGCGCTCGGCTTCGCCGACGGCATGACCGAGGAGCTCGCGGACCGATTCATCGGCATGTACGTGAACTCGTGGACGCTCGACTACGGCCCGACCGGTCGGCGCGCGGTGGCGACCCTCCTCGGCCGAGCGGCGGACGCGGGACTGCTGCCGCGCGTCGCCGAGCCTGATTTCGTGGGCGGCGGCGCGTGACACGGCGCGCCGATATCCTCACGCGCCCCGAACCTCGATGAGCGCCTCGCTGCCACCCTCTGCCGACACCGAGCTGACCTACGCACCGCCCACGGTGCGCCAGTTCAGCGTGTTCCTGAACAACAAGGTCGGCAAGCTGCTCGAGCTGCTCCGCACCTTCGACGAGGCTCCGTCCACCCGCCTGGCCGCGTTCAGCATCGTCGACTCGAGCGACTACGCGGTCGTGCGCATGATCTTCACGAACGCGGACGCGGCGCGCCACATCCTGCGGCGCAGCCAGTACACGTTCGCGGAGACCGACCTGCTCATCGTCGAGATCGGCGAGCAGCAGACGCTGTCGGGCACGTGCCTCTACCTGCTGGGTGCCGAGCTCAACATCCGCTTCGCGTACCCGATCATGCTGCGCGGCGACCATCCCGCCGTCGCCGTCTGCGTCGACGACAACCACCTCGCCGGCCAGATCCTCCTCCGCAAGCGCTTCCGGCTGCTCGCGGAAGAGGACCTCGCGCCCTGACCCGCACCGAAGGAATCCGCAAGGAGCATTCCATGGCACGAATCGTCCGCCACGTCGCGACCGCCCCCGTCAAGATCGAGCCGACCGACAAGCCGGTCTTCATCTGCGCCTGCGGCCTCACCAAGAACTTCCCGTTCTGCGACGGCGCTCACAAGGCCGCCCGCAGCGAGGAGCCCGGCACCCTCCACGTCTACGGCGACGACCGCCAGTCGAAGTCGAGCGGCCCGGACACGTTCGACGGCTGCACCTGCAGCTGACCGCGCGCGACCCAGGCCTGCCGCTCACTGCGCCGGGTACGTCGCGGACGTCTTCTCCGTCTCCCACACCGTCACCCGGTGCAGTGCCGCGCCCGCGGCCTCGGTCGCCGGCGAGAGCAGTGCGTGGCAGACGCGCGCGATGTTCTCGACCGACGGGTTCAGTCGCTCGAACTCCGGGCAGTCGACGTTGAGGTGCTTGTGGTCGAACCGGTCGATCACGACGCGGTTCACTACCGATTCGAGCGTCGCCGACGTGAACGGCGCCGCGCCGGCCCCGGTGCCCACGAGCACCGCGACCTCGACCCGGTAGTTGTGGCCGTGCCCGCTCGGGTGGTTGCACTTGCCGAACGTCTTCCGGTTCTCGGCGTCGGAGAGATCGGGGCAGTGCAGGCGGTGGGCGGCGCTGAATTCGAAGCGCTCCGCGAGGATGGCGTGGTCGGGCATGGTGCGTCTCCAGGTGTGCGTGATGAAGGGGCCGGGGCGCCAGGCGAGCTCGGTCACGACGGCGGTCGGCGGCAGCGTGCCTTCCAGCGACCGCGCCAGGAGCCCGACGGCGCAGGACGGCGTCGGACGATCACGTGACGCGAGCAGCGATGCCAGCAGCGGCCGAAGCCGGGCCCTGACCGCCGCGTCGATCTCCTGGATGCCGATGAGGTAGCCCGTGACGGGATCCGGCGTGCCCTGGCACTCGACCTCGACCTCGTGGTGCGCGGTCCATCCGTCGGAGGGAGGAATGCCCGCGAATCCGTTCCCCGATCCGGCGACGATGCCGGAACCTTGCGTGTCCGCGGTCCCGTTCAGAGAGATCCCGAACCGCACCGCGCGGCGAAGCAAGATCGATTCTCCAGCAGGGAAATTGTCGAAATTTGGGGGATTCTCGCGCATGATCGCTCTCGCGATGCGAGAGTTGGTTTACAGTACCGCACAGCACTTGCCCCCGGAAGGGCTCGGCGTGAGCTTGCCTCCGCCGGGCCTTTTTCTTTGGCTGCGCGAATTTCGTGCCCGGCGGCGCGGCCGGGTCGATGAATCGGGATCCATGAGGCCCAAGGAACGGGACATCGCCGGGCTGGCCATCGCGGCGTGCGCGCTCGCGCCGCTCGTCGCGTGCGCCCCCGGCACGCAGGCGGTGCCGGGCGAGTCTCCTGCGGAGCGCGATTCCGCGCCGGCCGAGCGCCCCGTTGAGGTGGCGCCCG
>JAIYBS010000195.1 GCA_027488415.1 Planctomycetaceae bacterium
CGAGCACGAGTCGGATGACGTAGTCCTGCACGGGGACGGCGACCACGATGCGCCGCGCGAGCCGCTGCGCCTGGAGGATCCGCTCGGCGTCGAGCACCGCCGGCACCGCGGGCTCGCCCGCCGCGGTCGTGCGGCGCAGGATCTCCATGAGGTCCGCGCGCTCGACGGCCGGCACCGCGACCTTCAGGAGGAACCGGTCGAGCTGCGCCTCGGGGAGCGGGTACGTCCCCTCCTGCTCGATCGGGTTCTGGGTCGCGAGAACGAGGAACGGCGCCTTCAGGCGGTGCGTCTCGCCGCCCACCGTGACGGCACGCTCCTGCATTGCCTCGAGGAGCGCGGACTGGCTCTTCGGGCTCGCGCGGTTGATCTCGTCGGCAAGCAGCACCTGCGTGAAGATCGGTCCCGGGCGGAACTGCATCACGCGGTGGCCGTGCGCGTCCTCGACGAGGATCTGCGTGCCGAGGATGTCCGCCGGCATCAGGTCGGGCGTGAACTGGATGCGCGCGAAGTCGAGGTGCAGCGCGTCGCCGAGCGTGCGCACGAGGAGCGTCTTCCCGAGCCCGGGCACGCCCTCGAGCAGCACGTGGCCGCCCGCGAAGAGCGCCCAGAGCACCTGGTCCACCACGCCCCGCTGGCCGACGAGCCGCCGGCCCACGGATTCGCGCAGCCGCGCGGCGACCGTGCGGAACGCGGCGCACCGCTCGCGGGCGACGGACTCGTCCTCGATGCCAGCGTCGAACGCGGGCAGGCCGGCGAGCTCCGGGATCCGCTCGTCCGCGCGCGCGCTCATGCGCCGCCCTCGGGCGTGGAGCCGTCGTCGCCGCGGGCGCGACGGCGCGCGGCGCGAAGCCGCGAGAGCGCGTCGACGTCGCCGCCCTTCGCGTCGGTCGGCGCCTGCGGCTTGGGCGCGGGCGGCTGGTCGCCGCGCGGCGCGCCCGCAAGGTCGCCGGCATCGACGCGCGGGCCGTCGGTGCTCGCCTCGAAGCGCGTCGACGCCGCGGCGCCCGGCGCACGGGCCGCGGTGGAGTCGCCCTTCGCGACGGTGCCCTTTCCGGTGCCCTCGCGCGCGCGGCGCAGCGCGTCGACGCCGCCGGAGCCGCCGCTCGCCGCGCCGCCGGTGACGCGCGCCGCGAGCTCCTGCGCGTCGCGGCGATCGAAGGCGATGCGCCGCCAGGCGACGTCAATGAGGATCAGCACCGCGGCGAGGATCGCCGAGAGCTGCCAGAGCGCGCGCGCGGTGCGCGATGCGCCAAGGTCGGAGCGATCGAAGAGCTCCCAGGTCTGCGCGTCGGCAAGCCGCAGGACGCGGCCGCCGGTCCGTTCGGCGACCGACCGCAGCAGCGCGGAGTTGTCGCGGGTCGCCCGGTACTCCGCCGGGTACGGCACGCTCACCGCGGCCTGCACGCTGCCTGCGCGCGCCTCGCCGTCGGCGCCGCCGCTGCGCGCAAACGCCACGTTCGCGAGGTACGCGCCGGCATCGGCCGCCTCGAACTCGCCGGAGAACCGCCCGGGGCCCACCTGGCGAAGCGGAAGGCCGCGCACCCGGCCGTCCGGGCCGACGAGCCTTGCCTCGGCGCGCGTCTCGGCGGCGAACCCGCCGCTCGACTGCTCGCGCGTCTCGACGTCGATGAACGCGCGGTCGCCGTCCACGCGCGTGGCGATGCTCACGTCCTGCGGCATCGCGGGGCGCATCGCCCAGCGGATCGACTGCTCCCAGAACGCTCGGAACCGGGGCCACGCGGTCCACGCGCCGCCCCACCGCCCGCTTAGGTCGCCGGCGAACGCGATGCTCCGGCCGAGGCCGTAGTTCCAGTACGAGTAGAAGGGATCGACGCCGTCCTTGTTGCGGATGCTCGCGGCGGTCTGCGCGAGCCCGCCGCGCGGCACCGTAAGGATGTAGCCGCGCACCGGCGGCAGCGCGTCGAACCCGGCCATCGGGCCGCCGGCGCCCGCGACCGCCTGCGGCACGAAGTCGCCCTCGACGATCAGCGACCGCGACACGACGGTCGCCTCCTGGATGAAGATCTGCGGGAGCTTGCGCGGGTTCTCCACGCGGTAGAAGCGGCCGCCGGTCTTGGTGGCGATCGCCTGCATCTTGCGGTGGTCCTCGGGACCGCCGTGGCCGAGGCTCTGCGCGCCGCTCCCCGCGAGGAGCACGGTGGTGACAGTGACCTTCGCCGCCTTGAAGTCGTTGAGGAGCTCGGGCGGCGGCGCGCTCGGGTCGCCGTCGGAGATCACGATGACGTGCTTCTGCCCGGCCCGCAGCTTCACCATCTCGTCGAGGATCATCTCCATCGGCGTGGTGAAGCTCGGCATGTCGCCGACGGTCATGGCCTTCGCCGCGCTCTTCGCGGCGCTCTTGTCGCCGACGATCTGCATCGGGAATCCCCAGCCGTAGCCGTCCTTGGTGGCGCCCTGCCGCGCGCCGCCGAGCGAGATGAGCCCCGCGTAGTCCTGGCTCGACAGCGCGTCGATCGCGCTCTGCGCGACCTGCACTCCCCAGTAGTTGCCCTCGGGCATCTCGCAGCTGTGGAGGAGGAGCGCGAGCGCACCGCGCATGATCTGGCGCGTCTGCGGCGGGTCGAGGCGCACGGGGAGGACCTTCTCGGTCTCCGACCCGAGCCAGCCGCCGGCGCCGAAGCTCTCCGGCCCGCCGAGCATGACGAACCCGCCGCCGAGGTCGTGGACGTAGGCATGCAGCGCGCGGTCGAACTCGTTGTCGAACGCCCAGCGCGGGAGGTTCGCCATCACCACGGCGTCGAAGCCGGCGATGAACGCGAGGCCCCGTGACATGGCCGCCTCCGGGCCGACGGACTCGACCTCGATCTTGCCGTCCCGGAGCGCCTTCACGAGCGCCTCGCCCTCGGTGCCGCCCTCGGGCTCGATGACGAGCACGCGACCCGTGCCGCCGACGAAGACGACCGCCGCGCCGGCGTTGTTCTGCTGCACGGTGTCGGCCGCGGGGTCCGCGGGCTCGAAGACGGCGCGGAAGCGCTGCGCGCCCGTTCCCTCGGCCACCACCGGAAGCGTCACGAGGTTCGCGCCGGGCTCGAGCTCGACCTCGTAGCCGAGCCCGTCGCCCGACGGGTCGAGGTCGATCGGTTCGTCGTTCTGCCAGACGAGGAGCCTGCCCTTCGCGGCGCGCTGGCTGCGGATTGAGACGCGGAGGTCGATCGACTGGCCCTCGCGCGCGCGCGTCGGCGTGCGCAGGCTCTCGACGAGCACCTCGGACTGGTGCTGGTACTCGAGCGGCACGACGTCGATCGGTACGCCCGCGGCCTTGGCGAGGTCGGCGGCCTCGGCGAGGCTGCCGGAGGTCTCGTTGCCGTCCGAGAGGAGGAGGATGCGCGCCGTGGTGTCGCCGGGCTGCGTCGCGAGCGCCATGCGCACGCCGGCCGCGAGGTCGGAGACCTGCAGGTCCCCGACGTGGCCGCCGAGCGTCACGTCCTGCGTGGCGGCGGGCATCGCGGCGATCACCGCGTCGCGTGCCACGGTCACCGCGCCGACGCGGTCCTCGGGTCGCTCCTTGCGCGCGACGGCGTCCCGCACGGCCTGCTCGGCCTTCGCGCGCAGCTCCATCGGCACGCTGTCGCTCGAGTCCTCGACGACGAGCACGCTCATGGCGTCCGACTCGCGGACGATGCTCGGCCGCGCCACGGCAAAGGTCAGCAGGAAGAGGACGAGCAGGCGGAGCGCGAGCCCGCCCCAGGACTTCCACGCGCCGAGCACCTCGACGCTGCGCCACGCCATCCACCAGAAGGGGACGGCGAGCGCGAGGATCGCGAGCGCCCAGGGATGTTCGAAGGTGAGGTTCATCGGCGGCGCCGCATCACGCTACCCCACGGGCGACGCGGGCGCGGTCGCCGCGGGCAGTGCCCGGACCGGGAGGCGGAGCACCCGTGAATGCCCGGAATCGAGGATGAATGCCTCGTCCCCGCGGACGCCGACCGCCCAGGGGAAACGCAGCGCGTTCTCGCCGCTCGGCATCGACCGGACGCGGTCGCCGTCGACCACGTGCAGGAGCAGCGGGACTGGCGCGCCGCCGACCTCGCGCGCG
>JAIYBS010000190.1 GCA_027488415.1 Planctomycetaceae bacterium
CGAAGGCCACCGGCTTCCCGATCGCGCGCATCGCCGCGAAGCTCGCGGTCGGCTACTCGCTCGACGAGCTCACCAACGACATCACCGGCACCACGAGCGCGTGCTTCGAGCCGTCGATCGACTACGTGGTGGTGAAGGTCCCGCGCTGGACGTTCGAGAAGTTCCCCGAGGCCGACGAGACGCTCACCACGCAGATGAAGTCCGTGGGCGAGGCGATGGCGATCGGCCGCACCTTCAAGGAGGCCTTCCAGAAGGCCATCCGCAGCATGGAGGTGAAGCGATTCGGCTTCGGCCTCGACAACAACGACCGCTGGCTGCGGCAGCTGCGCGCGGCCGCCGTCCCCGCGGGCACCGCCACGAGCAGCGAGACGAGGGTCTCGCGCCCCACCGAGGCGGCGAGCGCCGACTGGCCGATCCCCGAGGACACGCTGCTGCGCAAGCTCGCGGTGCCGAGCCAGGGGCGCCTCTACTTCGTGCGCTACGCGCTGAAGATGGGCTGGTCCGTCGACCGCGTGCACGAGGTGACCCGCATCGACCGCTGGTTCCTCCGCCAGTTCGCCGAGCTGGTCGCCTTCGAGGACCGGATCGTCGCCGTGAAGTCGCCCGCGGACTGCCCGCGCGAGCTGATGTTCGAGGCGAAGCGCATGGGCTACAGCGACGCGCAGCTCGCGAACGCATGGCTCGGGTCGATCACGCCCACGACGATCCTCGAGGTCCGCGCCGCGCGCAAGCGCATGGGCATCGAGCCGGTCTACAAGCTCGTCGACACCTGCGCCGCCGAGTTCGAGGCCGCCACGCCCTACTACTACAGCACCTACGAGCGGCCGTACTCGGTCGACGGCCGCCCCGTGCTCGACGACGAGGTCCGCATCGGCGCGACGCCGAAGGTGATCATCCTCGGCGGCGGACCGAACCGCATCGGGCAGGGCATCGAGTTCGACTACTGCTGCTGCCAGGCCGCCTTCGCCGCCGACGAGATGGGCCTCGAGAGCGTGATGATCAACTCGAACCCCGAGACGGTCAGCACGGACTTCGACACCAGCGACCTGCTGTTCTTCGAGCCGCTGACGCTCGAGGACGTGCTCAACGTGGTCGAGCGGCTGAACGGCGGCGGCATCGAGAAGGCCGACCGCTCGGGCGGCGTCGTCGGCTGCATCGTGCAGTTCGGCGGGCAGACCCCGCTCAACCTCGCGCACGGGCTCGTCGCCGCGGGCGTGCCGATCATCGGCACGGGCGTCGAGAGCATCGACCTCGCCGAGGACCGCGACCGCTTCAAGGCGGTGCTCGAGGAGCTCGGACTGAACCAGCCGCCGTCCGGCATCGCGCGCAGCCTCGAGGAGGCCGTCGCCGAGGCGAACCGGGTCGGCTACCCCGTGCTCGTGCGGCCGAGCTACGTGCTCGGCGGCCGCGGCATGGAGACGTGCTTCGACGAGGCCGCGCTGCGCCGGTACATGACGACCGCCGTCAACGTGAGCGACCTCGCGAACGCGCCGGTCCTCATCGACCGCTTCCTCTCGGACGCGATCGAGGTGGACGTCGACGTGGTCGCCGACTTCGAGCCGCACGAGTCGAGCCGCTCGCGCCAGGTCGCGCAGTCGAGCCCGCGCCCGCGCGCGGTCGTCTGCGGCGTGATGGAGCACATCGAGGAGGCCGGCATCCACTCGGGCGACAGCACCTGCACGGTGCCGCCCTACAGCCTGCCGCCGAGCATCGTGAACCGCATCCGCGAGCAGGCGCGCGCGCTCGCCGAGCGCCTGCGCGTGCGCGGGCTGATGAACGTGCAGATGGCCGTCAAGGACGAGACCGTCTACATCCTCGAGGTGAACCCGCGCGCCTCGCGCACCGCGCCGTTCGTCAGCAAGGCGAAGGGCATCCCGTGGGCGAACCTCGCGGCGAAGGTGATGATGGGCGCGTCGCTCGAGTCGCTCGGCGCCGAGGAGGTGCCCGACGTCGGCTTCTACGCGGTGAAGGAGAGCGTCTTCCCGTTCTCGAAGTTCCCCGGCGTCGACGTCGTGCTCGGCCCCGAGATGCGCTCCACCGGCGAGGTGATGGGCGCCGACCGCAGCCTGCCGGTCGCGTTCGCGAAGGCCCAGATGGCCGCCGGCGTGCACCTGCCCACGCAGGGCCAGGTGTTCCTCAGCGTCCGCGACTCCGACAAGCAGCAGGCGGTCGAGGTGGCGCGCAGCCTCGCGAGCATGGGCTTCACGGTGCTGTGCTCCGAGGGCACCGCGCGCATGCTCCGCACCTTCAGCGTCGCGTGCACGCCGGTCCCGAAGATCGCGACCGGCCAGCGGCCGAACGTGCTCGACCTCATGGCCAACGGCCAGGTGCAGCTGGTGATCAACACGCCGACCCGCAAGGGCGGCAGCACCGACGAGGGCCACATCCGCGCCCAGGCCGTCCGTGCGAACGTGCCGATCATCACCACGATCGCCGGCGCCCGCGCGGCGATGCAGGCGATCCAGGCCCTGCGGGGCGGCTCATGGCAGGTGGTCGCGATCCAGGACTACTTCCCGCACCTCGCGCGCCCGGCGGCCGTCGCCCCCGAGCCCGCGGCGGCCGGCGCGTAGCCGGGGTTCCTATACTTCCGACTTCCCATGCAGACCCTGACTGACTACCTGCCCGCCTGGTTCCCGCAGGGAGCCTCCCTCGCGCAGCTGATCGCGAGCGTCGCGGTGGTGTTCCTCGCGCTCCACGTGATCCTCGGCGCCTGCGCCTACGCCATCTGGCTCGAGCGCCGCCTCTCCGCCTGGATGCAGGACCGCGTGGGCCCGAACCGCGTCGGACCGTGGGGCCTGCTGCAGCCGATCGCCGACGGCCTGAAGTTCTTCCTCAAGGAGGACTACACGCCGAACCACGTCGACAAGTGGATGTTCACCGCCGCGCCGGCGCTGCTCGCGATCCCCTCGCTGATCGGCTTCGTCGTCATCCCGTGGGGCGGCGTGCTCGACCTCGCGACGATCCCGTTCCTGGGCCTGACCGGCACCGTGCGGATCATCGGCGCGGACGTGAACATCGGCGTCGTCTACATGCTCGCGATGGCGAGCCTGTCGGTCTACGGCGTCGCGCTCGGCAGCTGGGCGTCCAACAACAAGTTCGCGTTCCTCGGCGGCCTCCGCGCGAGCGCGCAGATCATCAGCTACGAGATCCCGATGGGCGTGTGCATGCTCGCGGTGATCCTGATGTCCGGCAGCTTCACCCCCGGCGAGATCATCGCCTCGCAGCAGCAGGGCGTGTGGAACATCGTGCAGCAGCCGCTCGCGGCCGTCCTGTTCTACGTGTGCATGCTCGCCGAGACGAACCGCCTGCCGTTCGACCTCGCCGAGTGCGAGAGCGAGCTCGTCGGCGGCTACCACACCGAGTACTCGAGCATGCGCTTCGCGCTGTTCTTCCTGGCCGAGTACTTCAACATGATCGCGGGCGCCGCGCTCTTCTGCGTGCTCTTCCTGGGCGGCTGGAGCGTGAACCCCCTCGGCGCCTTCTACGCGTGGGACCTCCCGCTCGTCGGCGGGCTCCCGCTCGTGGTGGCGCAGATCGGCGTCATGGCCGGCAAGACCTTCCTCGTCGTCACGCTCGGCATCGCGCTGCGCTGGACGCTCCCGCGGTTCCGCTTCGACCAGCTGATGCGCCTGGCGTGGGAGGGCATGATCCCGACCTCGCTCCTGCTCCTCACCTGCACCGCGGTGTTCATGTACTTCGGGCTCGGCCAGTGGATGTGGGCCGGCAGCCTGCTGTGCCTGGGCATCGTGTGGTTCGTCGGACCGCGCCTGCCGAGGTCCGCGAGCCCGAACGCGAAGATCGGTCTCATCGGCAGCCGGTTCAGCCCGGCCTGACCGGCGGCGCTCAGCCGCGCATCAGCTTCCGCATCGACCCGACCCACGCGCCGTACTCCAGTGCGGCGCGTCGGCGTTCCCGGGCCGGCGGCCACTTCGAGCGGTCCGCGCCGAAGGCGGTCTCCATGCGCCACGACCAGTACTTCCCGCGCAGCCGGAAGCGCGTGGCGACTCCGAGCAGGAGCAGGTTCCACGCGCCGCGAAGGGAACGGAGGGAACGGAAGACGGGGCCGGGCATCGGTCCGCGAGTTTCCCATGCGCGCGGCGCGGCGGGGGAGCGGAAAATGCAGCCCGGCTCCATTTTCCTTTCCGCCGCCTGACGCAGGTGCTTCACCGCGCACCCCTACACTCGCGCCGCGCGATGGCGAAGGTGAAGACCAGCTACGTCTGCCGCGACTGCGGGAACGTCCAGCCGAAGTGGATGGGCAAGTGTCCCGACTGCGGCGCATGGGACGCGCTCGAGCGGTTCTCCGAGCCGGTCGGGTCGGCGGCCTCCGCCGCACCCGGCGCGCTGTCGCTCGGCCCGGCCGATGCCGCGCCGTCCGCCCGCCGCGCGGTGCCGATCGCCGAGGTCAAGCCCCTCGACGTCCCGCGCATCCCCACCGGCATCGCCGAGTTCGACCGCGTCCTCGGCGGCGGCATCGTCCCCGGCAGCGTGGCGCTCCTCGGCGGCGACCCGGGCATCGGCAAGAGCACGCTCCTCCTGCAGGCTGCCGCCGCACTCGCGGGCCGCGGTCGCCGCGTCCTCTACGCCACCAGCGAGGAGAGCGCCGCGCAGGTGAAGCTCCGCGCCGACCGCCTCGAGGGCAGCGCCGACGCCGCGCGCGGCAGCAACCTGCTGCTCCTCGCCGAGCCGAACGTCGCGGTGGTCGCCGAGGAGGCGCGCCGCCTCCGCCCGGACCTCCTCGTGCTCGACTCGATCCAGCTCGCCTACCGCGGCGACGTGGACGCGATCCCGGGCAGCCTGCAGCAGCTGCGCCGCTGCTGCCACGACCTCGTCACGCTCGCGAAGACCTCGGGCACCGCCGTCGCGGTCGTCGGCCACGTGACGAAGGACGGCGACCTCGCCGGCCCGAAGCTCCTCGAGCACCTCGTGGACGTCGTCCTCGCCTTCGAGGGCGACCGCCACCACGCGTACCGCGTCGTGCGCGCCGTGAAGAACCGCTTCGGCAGCACGCAGGAGCTCGGGCTCTTCGAGATGTCCGGCACCGGACTCGTCGAGGTCGAGGAAGCCTCGCTCGCGCCGGAGGCCGCGCCCGGCGCCGACGGCCGTCCTGCCCGCCGCTGCGGCACGGTGTTCGCGCCGGTGCTCGCGGGCTCGCGGGTGCTGCTCGCCGAGATCCAGGCCCTGACCGCGACCGGCTTCCTCGGCGCGGCCAAGCGCCGCGCGGGCGGCCTCGACGCCGCGCGGCTCGCGATGCTCATCGCGGTCCTCGAGAAGCACGGTGGCCTCCGCCTCGGCGACCAGGACGTGTACGCCTCCGCACTCGGCGGCGTGCGCATCCCCGAGCCCGCCGCCGACCTCGCGACCGCGCTCGCGATCGCGGGCGCCTTCTACGACCGCGCCGCCGGGCCCGCCACCGCGGCGATCGGCGAGATTGCGCTGTCCGGCGAGGTGCGGTCGGTCCGCCAGCTCGACCAGCGCGTCCAGGCGGCCGTCCGCCGTGGCGCTCGACTCCTGCTCGTTCCCGCCGCGCAGTCGTCCGCCGCTCGCCCGGCGGCCGGTCCGGGCGTCGAGGTCGTTCCCGTCGCCGGCATCCGTGACGCCATCGAGCAGCTCGGCTGAACCTCGCGCCGTCGCGCCGTCGCGTCGCTCACTTCGCCGTGATCCGCTCGACGCGCCGCGATCCGCACGCACCAACTCGCGGAAATGTCCCGCGATGAGCCGCGCGAGGCACGCGGTACGGTCATTCGCATGTCGCTCGCCGCCTTCGCGTCGTTCGCGCTTTTCGACGCGCCGCCGCAGGCGCAACCTCCCGCTCCGCCGCCCGCCGACCCCGTCACCGAGCGCTTCGACGCGATGCAGCGCGAGATCGAGGCACTGCGAGAGAGGACCGCGAGGCAGGACGACCAGATCGAGCGCCTCAAGGCGGAGAACGACGAGAAGTGGCTCACCGAGCAGCGTGCCGCGCAGATCCGCGGCATCGTCGGCGACGTGCTGGGGGACTCGGCCGGGCGCGCGTCCCTTCGGACCGACGGAGCGGTCGCCGGCTACGACCGGAACTTCTTCATCGCGAGCGCCGACGGCAACTTCCGGCTGAACTTCGAGGGACAGCTGCAGACGCGCTTCGCGTTCTCGTTCCTCCCGCGCGAGGCGGTCAGCGGCAACCCGCCCAACCTGGGGCAGGTGCAGAACGAGTACGGCTTCGAGCTCCGCCGGGTGAAGCTCAACTTCTTCGGGCACATGTTCGACCCGAGCTGGCAGTACCGCATCCAGTTCGCGTACGAGCGCGACGGCCAGAACGTGAACCGCCCGCTGAACTTCGAGGACGTCTTCGTGCAGAAGTCCCTCGGCGACGGCCTCTGGTTCCGCATGGGCCAGTGGAAGACGTTCTTCAACACCGAGAACATCACCTCGTCGCGCACCCTGCAGTTCGTGGAGCGCTCGCTGGTGAACCAGTACTTCATGCAGAACTTCATCCAGGGCGTGCTGCTCGGGTGGGAGGGCCCCGCGCTCCGCGCGTACGGCTCGTACAACGACGGCGGCGGCAACGCGAACCTCGCGGAGGTGCAGCTCGACGGCAACCCGACCGCATGGGCGACGACCTGGCGCGCGGACTGGAAGCTCGCCGGCGAATGGGGCCAGTTCAAGGACCAGCAGGGCTGGCGCGGGAGCCCGTTCGCGGCGGCGATCGGCGTCGGCGTGAACTGGCAGCGGGCCTCGGGCAACCCTCCGTCGGGCCGCCTGACCGTCGGCAACGGCTCGATCGCCCCCGGCGTGAACGCGCCCATCGCGCTCCTCACCTCCACCGTCGACGCGAACCTGCGCGGCGACGGATGGAGCGCGACGGCCGCGTTCCTCGGCAACTGGGCATACGGCGGCGGCACGAACGCCGTCGCGCAGGGCGTCGAGGGCGCGCGCTCGTTCGGCGTCGTGGTGCAGGGCGGCGTCTTCGTGACGGACGCGCTCGAGCTCATGGCGCGCTACGAGGGTCTCTGGGTCGCCTCGGATCGCACGTTCGCGTCGCTCGGGTCGGTGAACGCGCTCAATGCACAGACGCTGAACATCGTCACGGTCGGCGCGAGCTGGTACTTCAGGAAGAACGCGATCAAGTTCACGACCGACGTGGGCTATGCGTTCAACCCGGTGCTTTTCTCGAATGGGCTCTACGGCGAGTCGATCGCCGGCGCGGACTGGCGTCCCACGCAGACGGGGCAGGGCGCGGGCGAGGTCGTGGTGCGGGCACAGATGCAGCTGCTTTTCTGACCCGCCGGCCGCACGGGAGCATTGATCCCTGTCCGGAAATCTCAACTCTCCTTCCGGCAGGGAGTTGCGTTCAGATTCCGTTCGGACCGGGGGCGGCCGATATTCCCAAACCCCAGGCATTTTGCCGGATCAATGCACACCCCACTTGACCCTGCTATGATCTGCCCCTCAACCAAACGGCCGCTGTTGGCCGATACGGGTTGAATCCCATGTCCGCCCACCGCGTTGGTGGGCACCAAGGCTTGGGAGTTCTCACTGGGACCGCGGGTAGAACGTCAGAGCCCCGGCCCGAAACAAGGAGCGAACGACATGAGTCTGACCAAGTTTGTTGGGCTCCTCGCGGGCTCGACCCTCACGCTGACCGGCGTGAGCTACGGAGCCGTCGAGGCGAACAACGACACCGCCGCCCAGATCAACGATCTCAAGGCTGAGATCGCGGCCCTCAAGGCCCAGCAGGGCGAGCAGTGGCTCACCGAGCAGCGCGCGGATGCCATCCGTGGCGTGGTCCAGGACGTCCTGGCCGACAGCAGCACCCGTTCCAGCTTCCAGCAGGCTGGCGCGACCGCTGGCTACAACAACGGCTTCTTCCTCTCGAGCGCCGACGGCAACTACAGCCTGAAGATCAACGCTCTCGAGCAGGTTCGCTTCGTCTGGAACAACACCTACTCGTCCAAGGTCGACGGCCCGAACGGCAGCGACGCCAACCAGTGGGGCTTCGAGAACCGCCGCACGCAGGCCTTCTTCTCGGGCAACGTCGTTGACCCGACCTGGAAGTACCTCGTGGGCATGGCCTACGACTCGCAGACCGACCCGTACGTGCAGACCGCTGGCTCCTTCCAGCTGCTCTACGCGAACATCTCGAAGTCCTTCGGCAACGGCTTCTCCGTCTCCGTCGGCCAGATGAACGTGCCGTGGACCGTCGAGTCGCAGCTCTTCAACGCCGGCTCCACCCAGATGGGTGACTACTCGATCTTCGAGTACACCTTCGGCGCGGGCCAGCAGGTCGGCGCGCTCGCGATGTACGAGCAGGACATGTGGCGCGTGAAGGGTGGCTGGTTCAACGTGGTGCAGAACGCGAACCTCGCGGGCGGCACGATCAACGCGTGGAACAGCGCCGACAACCAGAGCATCGCCCTCGCGGGCCGCGCTGAGTTCAAGGTCGCCGGCACCTGGGAGCAGTTCTCCAAGGAGTCGAGCTTCAAGGGTGAGGAGTTCGGTCTCCTCGTCGGTGGTGGCGTGATCTGGCAGAACGGCCGCGCGCAGAACACCGCCAACACCTACAACGCGAACCCCGTCGGCATCACGGTTGACGCCCAGGCCAAGTTCGGCGGCTTCAACCTGATCGGCCAGTTCGTGTGGCAGGACGGTTACCCGAACGGTGCGGCCATCAACACGAACGACGTGTACGGCCTGAACGTTCAGGGCGGCGCGTTCCTCACCGACGACCTCGAAGTCTTCGGCGCCTGGTGCTACTCGGATACGACCGACACCAACAACTTCCTCCAGATCGGTACCAACTGGTACTTCGCCAAGAACAACGTCAAGGCGACCGTGATGGGCATCATCCCGATGAACGGCGCGGCGGCCAACGATCCGTCGCTCCGTGGCTTCGAGGGTGGCGTCGGCCTCACCTCTGGTCCGAACGCGGACAACAACTTCTCGCTCGTCTGCCAGCTCCAGGTCATGTTCTGATCCTCGGATCAGCCTGACCGCAGCACAGACCGCGTCAAGCGAACCTTCCATCGGACCCGGCCTCGGCCGGGTCCGATGTGCTTTTGCGCGGCGCGTTAGGATCGCGCCGCGATGCGCCTTGCACGGATGACCTTCCTCGCCGCGGCGATCTCGGCGCCCGACGTCACCGCCGAGCTCGCCCGCATGCGTGCGGATCTCGCGGAGATCCGCCGCGCCCGCGACGAGTCGTGGCTCGACGCGCAGCGCGCGGAGGAAGTCCGCGCGCTCGTGCGCGACGTGCTGGCCGATTCCTCCGTGCGCTCGCAGTGGTCCGGCTCGCCGCTCGTGACCGGCTACGACCAGGCTCGCGGCTTCTATCTGGGGCTCGATGACCAAGGCCAGTCGATCCGCGCGTTCGGGTTCGGCCAGGTGCGCTTCGTTTGGAACGACGGATACGACGCGGCCGAGCGCACGCCCGCGGCGGACGATGTCTGGGGCGCGGAGGTCCGCCGCATCCAGCTCTTCGTGACCGGCACGATCGGCGGACCCGACCTCACGTGGCTGATCGGCCTCTCGGTCGGGTCGTGGAACGACCCGGTGAACCTGCAGGGGATCCGCGCGAATCCCCGCGTCGTCAACGGCTCGCCGCCCCAGATCAGCTACCTCACCGTCACCAAGCAGCTCGGCGACGGCTGGTACCTGCAGGTCGGGAACGTCTTCACGCCGTTCACGTACGAAAGCCACCTGTTCTCGACCGCGGAGACGCAGATGGGCGAGTGCTCGATGCTCGAGTGGCTCTTCACCGCGGCGTTCACGACCGGAGCGAGCGTCGGCTGGGACGGCGACTCGGTGCGATGGCAGGCGGTGGTCGGCGACCAGGTCGGCACCGGCCCCGGCGCGTGGAACGCCGCCGTGAACCAGTCGATCGCCGCCACGGGGCGCCTGAACTGGAAGCTCTGCGGCACCTGGGAGCAGTACGCCCTCGAGACGAGCTTCCCGGGCCAGCCCTTCGGCGCGTTCGTGGGTCTCGCCGGCCAGTACCAGAACGGCCGGGCCATCAACCCGGCGTCGAGCGGCGGCGTGAACCCGCGCGCGGTCACCGCGGACCTCGCGCTCATGTTCGGCGGCGCGAACCTCATCCTGCAGGGGATCTGGGCCGACCAGTGGATCGACCGCGACGAGCAGTCGTGGGGCGGGCTCGTCCAGGGCGGCGTGTTCCTCGGCCCGGCCGTCGAGGCATTCACGAGCTGGGGCATCGCGGACGTGGGCGGCACGCAGTCGCGCATCAACGTCGGCGCCAACTGGTACCTCGACGGCCAGGCCCTCAAGCTGACCGGGATGGTCATCGTGCCGCTCACGTCGATTCCCGGGAACGCGGACACGGCGGTGCTGCCGCCCCAGGGCCTCGGCGGCGGCGCCGACCCGAACAACAACCTGTCGGTGGTCCTGCAGCTGCAGGCCGAATTCTGACGCTTTCCGGACACGGGCTGAAGGGGCGGGCGCGTCGATGCCGATGAAATCGGTGCGATAGCATTCGCCTACCCCATGCCCCGCTCACCGGGACATCTTGCATCGGCGATCGCGGCGACGGCCCTCCTGGCCGGCTCCGCGGCGGCGCAGTCGGCGGCCCCCGCGGTCGACCCGGCGGCGTCGGGCGACGTCCTCGCGCGCCCCGCGCCGAGCGTCGACGAGCTGATGAAGCGCCTCGAGACCCTCGAGGACCGCAACCGCGAGCTCGAGACTCGCGTGACCGACCTGACGCGCGAGCAGGGCGAGGAGTGGCTCGGCGAGCAGCGCGCCGGGCAGATCCGCGACATCGTTCGCGACGTGCTCGCCGACAGCGACCAGCGCGCGAGCCTCCGCGACGGCGGGATGACCGCCGGCTGGAACGACGGCTTCTTCCTCGCCAGCGCCGACGGTCGCTTCCGCCTGAACGTCGGCGGCTTCCTGCAGACCCGCTTCATCTGGAGCGCGATCCGGCAGGGCAACTACAACGGCGCCTTCGGCCAGGGCAACCAGCAGTTCGTCCTCGACCGCAAGGGGAACCGCTACGGCTTCGACGTTCCCGAGCTGCAGCTGTGGGCCGACGGCCACGTCTTCAGCCGCGACTTCCAGTACATGGTGAAGGCCCGGTTCTTCCAGGAAGTCACCACGAACATCAACAAGGGCACCAACGCGCAGAGCCAGTCGACCGCGGTGCCGGGCGCGGCCGACTACAGCGACTTCGAGCTGATGGACGCGTGGATCCGCGTCAACCTCGACGACAACTGGTCGGTGCGCGCGGGCCAGTACCGCTCGCCGTTCTCGCGCGGATTCCTGGTGCTCGAGCAGTACCAGATGTCCGCGTCGCGCTCGGTGGTCGACTTCCACTACGCGCTCGGCTACGTGCAGGGCATCGAGGGCGAGTTCATGTCCGACGAGACGCGCGTGCGCGCCTCGATCAACAACGGGCAGCAGGACCAGCTCCTCGGCGACATCAACCAGAGCACGGGCGCCGGCGGGTTCGTGATCTACCCGACCGGCACGTTCGGCGGGCAGAACAGCCCGTTCTGGGTGCAGAACTCGCAGTTCGCCGCCACCGCGCGCTGGGACTGGAAGCCGGCCGGCAGCTGGGACCAGTTCCGCAGCTACACGAGCCCCACCGGCGAGACGTTCGGCTTCCTCACCGGCCTCGGCCTGCACTACCAGCGCGCGCAGGGCTATCAGGCGGCGGACGACACGCCCGGTCAGCCGAACCCGACCTCCGAGTGGTTCGCCGCGACGATCGACGCGCAGGCGAACTTCGGCGGCGCATCGCTCTACGGCTCGGTGTTCTACAACTACGTCAGCGCGCCGGGCGCGGTGCTCCCGAGCTTCGGCGACGCGTCGGACAACATCCGGCAGGACTTCGGCGACCTGAACATCATCGCGGCGCAGATGATGGGCGCCGTCTACGTCATGCCGAAGGTCGAGGCGTTCGGACGCTACGAGTTCGCCTACATCACGGGCTACAACGATCCCGTCGTCGCGGCGCTCAACAGCCAGATCGTCGACGCCGACCCGCTGAACCTGCTGACAGTCGGCGTGAACTGCTACCTCGACGGCCAGGACGTGAAGTGGACCACCGACCTCGGCTGGGCGATCACCGACGTCCACCCGTGGTTCGCCGACGTGAACGCCGGCTGGCGCCCGTCCCGGGCGAACGAGATCGTGTTCCGCACGCAGCTGCAGCTGATGTTCTGAGCCTCGTTTCCGCCGGGGAAGGGCGGGGCGGAAGCCCTATCATTCACGGCCCATGGTCGTGGTCCACCGCGTCGAAGTCCGTCCCAAGCCCGGTCACCGCGACACGCGCGCTGACGGGGTCCTTCGCCAGTCCGCCTCGCTCGGCCTGCCGACTCCGGCGGCCGCTCAGCACGCGTGCGTGTACCTGCTCGAGGGCGACCTGACCGACCAGCAGGTGCGCCGGATCGCCGACGAGCTGCTCGCGGACCCGGTGACGCAGGTCGCCGAGGTCCAGCCGCGCGGATCGGCGCGTGCCCGGCTCGATGCGCTCGTCGAGGTGCACCCGCTGCCCGGCGTGACCGACCCCGCGGCCGAGAGCGTCGAGCTCGCGGTCGAGGCGATGTTCGGCCTGCGCGTCAAGGTCCGCACCGGCGACCGCTACGACCTCGCGGGCGTGGCGGCGCGCGACGCGGTCGCGCTCGGCGAGCGCGGCATCGCGAACCCCGTCATCCAGGGC
>JAIYBS010000067.1 GCA_027488415.1 Planctomycetaceae bacterium
AGGCGCACCAGCGTGCCGCGCTGGCGCTCCTCGGCGATCCCGGAGCCGAACGCGAGCACGGCACCGAACAGCGCCCAGGCGAGCCCCTGCGTGAACGAGATCGCGAAGCTGTTCGCCGGGATGCTGGGCTGCAACGCGACCGCGACGACCGAGATCTTCACGGGACGCCACCCGGCGAGGCCGCCCTCGCTGCCGCCGGCCGCCGCGCCCTCGCGGGGCTTCGACGACATCGCCCGTGCGCGCGCGAGCGCGGTGCGCACGGCGATGCGGTCCGTGAGCGGGAGGTCGGATGCCTCGAGCGACTTCTCGGCGCGCTCGAGCATGCGGCCGAACTGCTGCGGATCCGACATCGACGAGAACACGGTCCGGAACGCGACCTCGTGGATCTTGCCGACGAGCATCGCGCCCTCGGCTCGGCGCGACGGATCGACCACGAGCGAGATCTCGGCGCCGCCGCCGGAGAACACGGAGTCGAGCCCCTCCGCGTACGCCTCGGGAACGACCACCATCGCCGCCGCCTGCCCGCGCCGCACCGCGAGCTCGCCGGCGGGCCGATCGTCCACCACCGTGAGCGAGAAGCCGCCGTCGTCGCCGAGCGCCTTGACGAATGCGTCAGCCTGCGGCGACGGTCGCTCGACGAAGGCGACCACCTTCAGCGGCTCGCTCGTGGTGCCGCTGAACACGTAGCCGAAGAAGAGCGCGATCGCCAGCGGGAAGACGAACGTGAAGAACGCCGCAGCCCGGTCGCGCAGCAGCAGCCGCAGGTCCTTCATCGCGAGCACGGTGGCCTGCCGGATCAATCTCGGAGGCTCCTTCCGGTGAGTGCCAGGAAGGCCGCCTCGAGGTCGCCGCCGTGCGCGGCGCGCAGCGACTCGACCGTGCCCGTCTCGAGCACGCGGCCGTGGTCGACGATCGCCACGCGCGAGCAGATCCGCTGCGCCTCGTCCATGTAGTGGGTCGTGTAGAGGACGGCGTGCCCGCGCTCCGCCAGGCCCTGGACGACGTCGAGGATCGCCGACCGGCTCTGCGGGTCGACGCCGGCGGTCGGCTCGTCGAGGAGCAGGAGCGGCGGCTCGTGCACGAGGGCGGCCGCGAGGTTGAGGCGGCGCTGCATGCCGCCCGAGAACGTGCCGACGCGGTCCCGCGCGCGGGGGAGCAGCCCGACCATGTCGAGCAGCGCGTCGGCGCGGCGCGACGGCTCGGGAACCTCGTGGATGCGGGCGAGAAAGACGAGGTTCTCGCGCGCGGTCAGGTCGGCGTAGAGCGCGATCTGCTGCGGCGCGAGCCCGACCAGCCGGCGCGCGGCCGGGTCGCGCGGCGAGCCGGCGTCGCCGATCGACACGCTCCCGGAGTCGGGCGCGACCTGCCCCGTGCAGACCGCGAGCGCGGTGCTCTTGCCCGCGCCGTTGGGGCCGAGCAGGCCGAGCACCTCGCCGCGGCGCACCTCGAGCGAGACGCCGTCGAGCGCCCGCAGCGAGCCGAAGGACTTGCGGATGTCGGTGACCGTGAGCACGTGGGGAGGAGCACTGTACGCGCGCCGCCGTCAGCGGGCGATCGCGGGCCGGACCTTCATGGACGCGTCGATCACGCTCATCGCGCGGTCGCGCAGCGGCGACTCGAGCGGGAGTCGCGGGAGCCGCAGCCGCTCGCTGCCCCAGCCGGCGCGCGCCTGCGCGAGCTTCACGAGGTGCACGAACTCCGGCACGGCATCGAGGCGAAGCAGCGGCAGGAACCAGCGGTAGAGCTCCTCGGCCTCCTCGGCGCGCCCGTCGCGGGCGAGCTCGAAGAGCCGGACCGACTCCGAGGGGAATCCGTTCACGAGACCGGCGATCCAGCCCTCGGCACCCGCCGCGACGCCCTCGAGCACCATGTCGTCGATGCCGACGAACACCGCGAGCCGGTCGCCGGCCACCGCGCGGATCGCCGTCATGCGACGGATGTCGCCGCTCGACTCCTTCACGGCGTGCAGGTTCGCGTGGTCGCGCGCGAGCTCCGCCGCCTGCTCGGGAAGCACGTCGGTCCCGTAGGCGATCGGGTTGTTGTAGAGCATGCACCCGAGCGGCGTCGCCTCCATGACGCACGCGAAGTGCGTGCGGGTCTCGCGCCACGTGCCGCGGTACGCGTACGGCGGGAGCACCATCAGCCCGCGGCAGCCGCACGCCTCCGCGGCACGCGCGATCTCGACCGACTCGCGCGTCGAGCAGGCGCCGACCGCGGCGACGACCGGCACCGCCGCGCCGACCGCCTCGACCGCGCGCGTCCAGAGCGAGCGCTTCTCGTCGAGCGTGAGCAGCCCGCCCTCGCCCAGCGATCCCGGCGTGACGACCGCCGCGCACCCGTGCTGCACCATCCACGCGGCGTGGCGGCCGAAGAGGTCGAGGTCGATCGAGTCGTCCGCGCGGAGCGGCGTGGTGATCGCGGGGAAGACGCCGTTCCAGTCGGCTCGCTGCATGGGTGAGGTGGTCATGTCGCTTCTCCTGTCAGCGCGGGGACGCGGGGATTCCGTGGCGGAAGGGGTCCGAGTCCTCGAGGACGAACGAGCCCTCGGCGGTGATCCACGCGCGTCCGCGCACGGTCGGCAGGACGCCGCCCTCGGGCGCGGACGCGTACCGCGCCTCGAACACGCTGCCGATGATCGACTCCTGGCGCCAGGTCGCGCCGGGGGCGAGCTTGCCGCGCCGGGCAAGGCACGCGAGCTTCGCGCTCGTCCCCGTGCCGCAGGGGGACCGATCGTACGCACCGCCCGGGCACAGCACGAAGTTGCGCGCGTGGTTCGCCGCGTCGTGCGCGGGCCCGACGAGCTCCACGTGGTCCACGGGCCGACCGTCGATCGCGTCGAGGCCCTCGCGCGCGAGCGCCTCGCGGATCTCCCACGAGATCCGCGAGAGCGCCTCGAGGTTCCCGATCTCGAGCCGTTCGCCGTGGTCCTCGCAGAGGAAGAAACCGTTGCCGCCCCACGCGACGTCGCCGACGACCGTACGACCGCCGCCGAGGTCGAGGCGGATGTCCTGAAGGTGCACGTACGAGCGGACGTTCGACACCTCGACGGCGGGCGAGCCGGCCGCCGCGGGATCGATCGTCGCGGAGACGACGCCGACGGGCGTGTCGATGCGGACGGAGCGCCGCGACGAGGCGTCGAGGCGGCCGAGGTGCACGAGCGTGCGCACCAGGCCGATGGTGCCGTGGCCGCACATGCCGAGCACGCCCGCGTTGTTGAAGAAGATGACGCCGCAGTCGCACGAGGGGTCGGGGCTCCGGACGAGGAGCGCGCCGACGAGGACGTCGTTGCCGCGCGGCTCGTTGACGCTCGCGGAGCGGAACCAGTCGTGGCGCGACGCGAGGTCCGCGGCCATCTCGGCCACCGTGCCGCCCGCGAGGGCCGGTCCGCCCGAGACGATCATTCGCGTCGGCTCGCCCTCCGTGTGGCTGTCGACGAACCTGGTCTCGGAGCCGGAGGTCATCGACGCAGGATAGGCGTCCGGGGGCCGACGCCCGGTAGCCTGCGGCGATGGACAGACGCAGCTTCCTGCAGGCCGGCATCGCCGCATCCGCCACCGCCGCCGTCGCTCCGACGGTGCTCGCCGACGACGCGACGAAGCCCGCCGGGCCAGGCGCATCCCCGCCGGGCCGGCTGCGCCAGAGCGTCTGCGCGTGGTGCTACGGCGGAACGAAGCTCGAGGACCTCTGCGCGATCGCGAAGCGCGTCGGCATCGGGTCGATCGAGCTCCTCGACGAGCCGCAGTGGAAGGTCGTGCAGTCGCAGGGGCTCGCGTGCGCCGTCGCGAACGGCCCCGGCGGAATCACCAAGGGCTGGAACCGCGTGGAGCACCACGACGAGCTCGTCCGCAGGAGCGAGGAGCTCCTCCCGAGGATCGCCGCCGCGGGCATCCCCCAGATGATCGTCTTCAGCGGCAACCGCGCCGGGCTCGACGACGCCGCGGGCATCCGCAACTGCGCACAGGGACTCCGGCGCATCATGCCGCTCGCGGAGAGGTCCGGCGTGACCGTGATCATGGAGCTCCTCAACTCGAAGGTCGACCACAGGGACTACATGTGCGATCGCACCGCGTGGGGCGTCGAGCTCTGCAAGGCGGTCGGCAGCGGGCGCTTCAAGCTGCTCTACGACATCTACCACATGCAGATCATGGAGGGCGACGTGATCCGCACCATCCGCGAGCACCACGCCCACATCGGCCACTACCACACCGCCGGGAACCCCGGCCGGAGCAACCTCGACGACACGCAGGAGCTCAACTACCGCGGCATCTGCGAAGCGATCGCGGACACGGGCTTCGCGGGCTGGCTCGGGCAGGAGTTCATGCCGAGGGGCAACCCGGAGCAGGCGCTCGCGGCGGCCGTGCGCGCCTGCACAGTCTGACGCCCTCCGTCGCGGTATCCTCCCGTCCACGATGTCCACCCCCGACACCAACGGCTACAACGAGGAAGAGCGTCAGTTCCATGAGAAGGACCAGCAGGCGCTGCAGGCGCTGCGCGTCCACCTCGACGCGAAGCGCGCCGCCGCCAAGGCG
>JAIYBS010000276.1 GCA_027488415.1 Planctomycetaceae bacterium
CACCCATGGTGCCGACGCCGAGGACGATGGTGCGGGGCGAGGTCACGGCGAAAATGTAGCCGGGCTACATTTTCTGCATGCACGCCTCGCCGCCCCCTCCCCCGCCGCCCGTCGTCCACCGCGCGGCGTTCCGCGACCGCGCCGCGATGGTGCTGATCGAGCTCGGAAACGGCGTCTGGGCAGCGTTCAATCCGCGGACCGCGAGCTTCGACGCGATCTGGCGTGGCGAGGTCGACTGGCGCGGAAAGGTCTACGACTTCAGCCAGGAGACCTCGCGGCCGAAGGGCGAGATCCTGCGAGACCGCACGCAGCCGCTCGCCACGATCCCCGACGCGACCATCGAGCCCGGGCAGACGATCGCGATGCGATGCGGCGGACGGGGGACAGGCGAGGCTGCCAACGCCGCCGACAGCCCGACCACCGCCCGACCGCAGTGGCACTCGCTCCTCCTCGCCTTCGACGAGCAGGGCCGCACGCCGGTCGTCGTCCGCGCCGTCGAGCGCGACGGCGCGGAGCGCGCGCGCTTCGAGAGCTGCACGCATGTCTCGAGCGACACCGAGTGGCAGTGGAACTTCAAGTCGCTCCGCGGCCCCGCGCTCCCCATGGCCGTCGAATGGACCAACCCGGGCACGACGCCGAAGCCCGTGCGCAACCTCCGCATCGAGGGCGAGGAGATCGCCTGGACCGACGCCGACGGCCGCGCGCTGACCGTCACCTGGCGCGGATACGACCGCGCGCCCGACGCGATCACGCTCCGCTTCGATCTCGCCGTGCCGGGCGCCGCACCGGTCCCGGTCACGCAGCGCGTACGCGCCGACGGCCGCGGGCTCCGGATCGAGACCGCGGGACTCCCCGCGGATTCAGGCTGGAAAACCACGCTCTCGGACGACCCGAGCATCGTGACGATCGGAGCAGACCGATGACTCGCGCACCCGTCGCTGCTGCCACCGCCGCGCTCATCGCCGCGACGATCGCGTCCGTGACCTCCGCCGCCCGGCCCGCGCAGGACGCGCCCCCCGCGAACACCGTCCCCGGCCTCACGCTCTGGGCATGGCGCCTCGACGGCCAGCTGCCGCGCTGGCCGCGCGTCGACGACGGCCAGACCCCGAACGCCTATCGCGTGGTCACCTCCGTCGCGGCGATCCGCGACCCCATCGCCGCCGACGACGGTCCGCTCGCCGACCGCTTCGCGGGCGAGCTGCGGGGCTGGCTCCGCATCGACGCGCCGGGCCGCCACATGTTCCGCATGGTCGGCGACGACGGCGCGCGCCTCGTGATCGACGGCCGCGAGCTCTACGACACCGAGCGGCTCGCGGGCTTCGTCGGCGAGGACGGCCTCGACCTCGCGGCGGGCCTCCACTCGATCCGCATTCCCTTCTACGAGGACTCGGGCAAGTTCCTCGTGAGCCTGCAGTGGATGCCGCCGGGGCAGGTCGGCTACTCGAACATCCCGGCGGACAACCTGCGCACCGAGGCAGGCCAGACCTTCGCGACGAGCCCCGGCACCAAGCGGTGGCGGTTCGCGGAGGACGCGCGCCGCCCGGGCGACGGGCTGCCGCTGGTCGCGCCGCACCCCGCTTTCAAGCTGGAAAAGGTGCGAACGCCCGACTTCAAGCCGCAGGTCGGCGCGCTCTGCTTCCTGCCGGACGGCCGCCTTGCGCTTGCCGAGTGGCAGCGCGACGGAAAGGTGTGGATCCTCTCGAACCTCCGCGGCCAGGACACCGCGGAGGAGCCGAACGCGTCGAACCCGACCGGCGACGACCAGCGCTCCGGCACGACGTCCGGCTGCGCACGGCCGCACCTCCTCGCCGAGGGACTCTCCGAGCCGCTCGGGCTCGCGTGGGTCGACGGTGCGCTCGTCGTCACGCAGCGCGGCGAGGTCACGCGCCTCGTCGACGAGAGCGCCGACGGCTTCTACGACTGCGCCGATCGCTACGAGACGCTCGCCTTCGGCTGGCCGCAGAGCGCCAACTACCACGAGTTCACGTTCAACCTCGTGCCGGTCGGAGATCGCCTCTACTTCACCACGAGCGTGCCGCTGCGCGGCGGCCTCACGAACTACGTGCCCGGAACGGACGGCGACTTCAGCGTCCCCGATGGCCCCGGCAGCCTGTGGAGCATCGCGCGCTCGGGCGGCGACCTCCGCCGCGAGGGACGCGGCCTCCGCACGCCGAACGGCATGGGCCGCGGCCCGCAGGGCGACCTCTTCGTGTGCGACAACCAGGGAAGCTGGATGCCGGCGAGCCGCCTGAATCAGCTGAAAATCGGCGTTCCGAGCGGTTCGCCGCTCCCCCACTACGGCCACCAGGAGCGCCGCGGCGGCACCGAGCCGAGCGAGCCGCCGGTCGCGTGGTTCCCGCACGGCGAGATCGGCAACTCGCCGAGCGAGCCTGTGCTCGTGCATGACGGACCGCACCGCGGGCAGCTCTACGTGGGCGACGTCACCTACGGCGGCGTGACGCGCGTATTCGTCGAGCGCATCCCGCACGCCGACGGCATCGCGCGCTGGCAGGGCTGCGCGTTCCCGATGAGCCAGGGCATCGAGGCCGGCGTGAACCGCATGGCGTGGTGCCCGCAGGACGGCGCGCTCTACGTCGGCGGCGTCGGATCGAACGGCAACTGGAACCACCAGGGCCACACGTTCGGCCTCGAGCGACTCGTGCCCGCGTGGAACACGCACGCGGGACCGGACGCCGCGCGCGCCGCGGCGTTCGAGATGCTGCGCGTGCAGTCGGTGCCGAGGGGGTTCCTCGTGACGATGAGCGCCCCCGCGAACGCGCACGCGGCGACGTCGACCGCGTGGGACGTGCGAAGCTGGCGCTACGAACCCACCGAGCAGTACGGCGGGCCGAAGG
>JAIYBS010000160.1 GCA_027488415.1 Planctomycetaceae bacterium
AAGATGGTCAACTTCGGCATCATCTACGGCATCACGCCGTGGGGACTCGCGAAGCGCCTCGGGCCGGGCACGAGCAACGAGCGCGCTCGGCAGATCATCGACGACTACAGGCGGCGCTTCTCGCGCATCGACGCGTTCCTGCAGCGGTGCGTCCAGGAGGCGCGCGACCAGGGGTTCGTCGCGACCGTGCTCGGGCGGCGCCGTGCGGTGCCGCAGGTCCATAGCCGCAACCCGGCCGAGCGCGCGCTCGGCGAGCGCATCGCGATCAATACGGTGGTGCAGGGCAGCGCGGCGGACCTGATCAAGCTCGCGATGCTGCGGCTGCACCGGGACCTGCCCGCGCGATTCCCCGAGTCGCGCATGCTGCTTCAGATCCACGACGAGCTGGTGTTCGAGTCGCCCGCCGCGCAGGTCGGCGCGCTCGGCGCGTTCGTGGCGGAGTCGATGGAGTCCGCGATGGAGCTCCGCGTCCCCCTCGAGGTCAGTTGGTCGCACGGCGCCAACTGGGCCGAGGGCTAGGGTCCGGAAGCCCGGAAATCACGGTCGAAACCGACTTGCGCGGCGTCCCGGACTCGCTACAATTTCCCGTCCTGCCCGGTTCATTCGACCCGGTCAGGGCCCGAAGGGGCGGTAGCTCAATTGGTTAGAGTACCGGCTTGTCACGCCGGTGGTTGCGGGTTCGATTCCCGTCCGCCTCGCTTCAACGAACGACCCCGTCCGATCTCGGACGGGGTTTTCGTTTGCCGGAAACTATGCCGGGGGGCCCCCGGCATATTTTCTCACCCGCGCCACTTGATGCTGCAGCCGATGCTCCGCTTCTGCTCGGCGGCGCACGCGCGGCCGGCAAGGACGGCGTCGATCGCGGCGCGCAGGTCCGCCCCGGTCACGGGCAGTCCGTTCTTCGGACGGCTGTCGTCGAGCTGCCCGGCGTAGGCCAGGCGGTGCGAGGCGTCGAAGAGGAAGAAGTCCGGCGTACACGCGGCGTGGAAGGTACGAGCCACGTCCTGGGACGCGTCGTGCAGGTAGGGGCAGGCATAGCCGGCCGCGGCGGCCTCGGTCTTCATGGGGCCCGGACCGTCGGCCGGGTGCGTTCCCTCGTCGTTCGAGCAGACGAAGACGCATCCGTAGCCGCGCGCGGCCGCGTCGCGGCTGATCGCGGCGAGCTCCTGCCGGATGTGCACGACGAACGGGCAGTGATTGCAGATGAATGCCACCAGCAGCGCCTTCCCCGCGAAGTCGCGGTCGGTGACGTCCCGTCCGGTCGTCACGTCGGGCAAGCTGAAGGCGGGGCACGGCGAACCGACGCGGAGCTGCTGGGTGCTTTCGACGGGAGGCATGCGCGAAGGGTAGGCGGACGGCTCGGGTGGTGCGCGACGCGGAGTACGCTCTCCGCCGATGCCGACCCGCCGTGACCCGGACGAAGGACCCTCTGACGAGGACCTCGACCGCTTCGGGGAAGACTCCCCGACCGCGGACGCGCGGTGCCCCGACTGCGGCACCGCGGTCTGGAGCGGCGCGGACATCTGCCCCAAGTGCTACGCGTTCATCGGCGACGGCGCGACGCCCGCGCGCGGCGGCCTCTTCGCGCGCCGCTGGCGGACGCTCGTGGTGGTGCTCCTCATCCTGGCGATGCTGACGCTCGCGGGGATCCCGGTGCTGCAGGCGCTGCTCCGTCGGTAGCGCAAAACGGAAAGCGCCCCGTCCGTTCGGACGGGGCGCCTGAGTGCCTCGGCAAGGATTCGAACCTTGGACCCGCTGATTAAGAGTCAGCTGCTCTACCAGCTGAGCTACCGAGGCGGCTGGTGAGGGGGAGATTGTAGCGACTCCCCGCCCACCTGTCACGCCTGAGCGCCGTGGCAGGACTTGTACTTCTTGCCGCTGCCGCAGGGGCAGGGCTCGTTGCGTCCGACCACCTTCATGGCCTTCTCGGAGAGCTCCTTCCGGACGGGTTCCTCGGGGGTTCCCGCCTGGTCGGCCGCCTCGATCTGCGCCTGCTGCTCCGCCGTCGCGGGGGGATCCTGCTCGTCGAGCAGGGCGCCCGCCGGACCCGCGACGCGGGCGGTCGGACGGACCTGCGGAGCGAGCCGGCCCTTCAGGAGGATGTCGCTCGCGCGCTCGCGGATCTGCTCCTCCATCTCGGAGAAGGTGTCGGCCGCGCCCTTCTTGAACTCGATGCGCGGGTCCTTCTGGGCGATGCCGCGGAACCCGATCGAGTCGCGAAGCTGGTCCATCGAGTGGAGGTTGTTCTTCCACGCCTCGTCGTAGATCTGCAGCAGCACCCAGCGCTCGAACTGCTCGAGCTCCTGACGCATGAAGCTGCGCAGCCGCTCGCGGACGAAGGTCTGCGGGTCCTCCGCGCAGCGCTCGCGCTCGAAGTCGCCGAGGTGCACGGCGCACTCGCGCTCGAACCACGCGGCGACCGCGTCGGGCGAGCTGCCGCCCGCGAGGCACGCCTGCGCGCGCCGCTCGACCGTCCCGGCGTCGACCTTGCGGGCCTCCGCGAGGAGGAGCTGCGCGAGCTCCGCCGGGTTCTGCGAGGGCAGCGTCTCGGGCGTCCACTCCATGCCGTAGCGCATCCGCGCCCACGCGCAGAACTCGCCGAGCGCGTCCGCGGCCAGCTGCCCGCCTTGCTCGGCATCCTGCTGCGCCTGGTGCATGCGCGCCGAGGTCGACTCGATCGCGAACTCGATCGGGTAGCGGACCTCGCGCTCGTGGAAGTACTCGCGCGCCTTGGTCGCGAGCCGTGCGCCGGCGTCCTCGGGGGTCTTGCAGTCCTTGAAGAGCTCGGCCTCGACGGGGAAGCCGAACTTCGAGCTCGCCCAGAGCGCGAGCGCGCCGGCCCCGTAGTTCTTCACGAGGAACGCGTCGACGGGCGCGTTGTCGATGGCGGCGAACTTGCGCGCCGCCGCCTCCTCGATGAGCCGCTTCACGGGCTCCGGGTCGGCCTCGAGCACGAGCGCCGCCGGGACCTCCGCGCCGAAGTTGGTGCGGGCCCAGGCCTGCAGCTCCTCGACGTTCCACTCGGACGGGTCGGTGTCGTCGGGCATGTACTCGCCGACGGTGTTGCCGATCGTGATGGACGCCTCCTCGAGCGTCTCGGAGTCGATCACCTTGCGGACGCGGTCGCGGTCCTTGCCCACGAAGCGCTCGGCGTCGATCGCGACGTTGTAGTGCTCGCGCACCCACTCGGCGATCGCCTTCGCGACGAAGTCGGGGCCGAGGTGGCGGGCGGCGGCGTCGTGCGCGCTCTCCTCGATGTAGCGGAGCGCCACGTCGCGGACGCCGCGGTGCTCGAGCACCGGCTGGCGCAGCCCGTAGAACTTGCGGCGCTGGAACTCCATCGGCTCGTCGTACTCGAGGATGGTCTTGCGCATCTGGAAGTTGCGCTCCTCGACCTTGCGCTGCGCCTTCTCGACCGCGCGGGTGAGCATGGGCGCCTCGATCTGGTCGCCCTCCTTCATGCCGAGCGTCGAAAGCAGCCGCAGCGTGGCCTTGCCGGCGAACATCTTCATCAGGTCGTCGTCGAGCGCGAGGAAGAAGCGGC
>JAIYBS010000143.1 GCA_027488415.1 Planctomycetaceae bacterium
CTACGTGTCTGGCGCGCACGACCAACACTTCACTTGTCAAAGAGCCCGAATCGCTTTGGGCGAATGGGGACGGGCAATGGTACTGAAATCCGCCATGCCGTCAAGGGGGTTGAGTGCCTCCGGCGCAGGATTTTCTGCAGATTTGATTATGGGAAAGTCCATGCCCATTATTGCCTGAAAAACGAGCTCGGACGCGCTTTGCGCGTCCGAGCGACGGATCGAAATGTGGACAGCCTGTCGACTTCTTGGCTTCAGGTGCCCTTCGGGGCCGGAGCGCCAGCGCCCTGCCCCGCCGCCTTGGCCGCCTCGGCCTGGGCGCGAAGGCGCATGCGATCGACATCACCGATGTCAACCGCAGGGATGCGGATCTCGGGATCGTCGCCGCCGATCGAACCGATCACGACGATGCCGGGTCGCCGATCGCGAGTCGCTCCGGCACCGCGGTCGGAATCGAGGTCCTCGACAACGTCGAGCAGGAAGTACTGCGTCGAGAAGTCGACCGCGGCACCGCCGCGATCATCCATCCGGCCGATGCGCTCGCCAGGCTGCACGCTGACCTCGCCGCGACGCCACTGGCCGCCGAGCAGCTTGTAGACCTCGATCTGCGCGGAGCCCATGCCGAGCGAGCCGTCGCCGACCATCGCCTTGGTCACGAAGAAGCGCACGTCGGGCGAGACGGTGAGCTCGGAGCTCCACTCGCTGGCCACCGAGTCGATGGTGAACGCGGCGGAGAGACCCGCGGCGTCCTGCTCCTTCACGAGCTGGTTGCCCTTGCCGAAGAACGGGTTGTAGACGCGGGCCACGCAGCGGTACTGGTAGGTACGGCCGGGCTGCACCTCAAGGTCGTGGCCCCAGACGAGCAGCTCGTCGAGCGACGCGAGCTTCGGCGCGGCCGGTGCCTTCGGGGCGTTCGGCGACGCCGTCACCTGCACGCCGAGCTCCTTCTCGATCGCTGCGATCTCCTGCATCGCACGCTTGTACATCATCGACTTGCTCTTGCGCTCCGCGGCGCGGCGCTTCGCGTCCTTCTCGCCGTCGTCGCCGGACGGGTTGTTCTTGCCGCTCATGGAGCCGCCGGGGCCGCCGCCAGGGCCGCGGCCGCCCGCGCCGCCGCCGGTCTTGCCGCCCGACTGCTCCGACTCCTTGCGCTCGCGCTCGTCGCGCTTGCGATCCTCCTCGTTCTTGCGCTCCTGCTCCTCGTCCCAGATGCCGCCGAGCTTCTCGAGGTCGGTGCGCAGGCTCTCGGCCCGGCGCTGCTTCTGCTGGAGCTGCGTCTGGAGCTGCAGCCTGCGGCGCGCGGCGCCGAGGTCGGCCACCGGGTCGGACCCGGTCGCGTCACCGCCGGCCTCGGCGATGACCGCGGGCGAGACGAACGACCCGTTGATCGTGTCGTAGAAGGTCGCCTGCAAGATCTCCTTCTGGTTGTCGTCGCTGCCGAGCAGCGAGAACACCTCGTCGCGCAGGTCGGCGCTGGCCTCGCCGATGCGGCCGCGGAAGTTCAGCTCCTCGGTCCGGGAGGCGAACACCGGCACCACGGCCGGCGCGCCCCAGTCGCCGTTGACGCCCTTCTCGCGGCGCTCGAACACCACGTCGACGACGTACGGCGTCTCCTGGTACCAGACCCCGGGGATCGCCATCTTCGGCGGCGTCGCCTCGGCGGCGGAAGCCGCCAGCTCGGCGCGGAGCTTCTTGAGGTCGATCCGCGCGAACGGCGTGGTCCAGACGACGTCCTTGGGACCGTCGATGGTCTGGAAGTCGGCGCGCGCGGCGAGGACCGCGGAGGCCTTCTTGGCCTCGGCCGCGGCCTCGGCCGTCAGAGCGTCGGCGGTTTCCTGCACGCCGCGCATCTGCAGCGCCGGGAGCGTCGGCACGTAGTACCAGACGTCCTGGGCAGAGGATCCGCCCTTCACGAGCCGCCCGTTGAAGTTCGGCGCAGTCCGTGCAAGGGCCTTCGCCGGGGCGACGTCGCCCTTGAGCGCGGCGTCGAACGACGGCGCAGCAAGCGCAACGCCCTCGGCGTTGATCTCGATGCCGGCGCCCTCGAGGCGCTTGCCGAGGTCCTCGGCCTTCTTCACGAGCAGCGGGTCGACGTCACGCGGCGCCACGGACCGCGAGCCGACCTTCACCTCGGGGGTGTTGATGAACTGCCAGGCGACGAGGCCGCCGGCGCCCACCACGGCCACTCCAAGCACGATCTTCTCGACGTGCTGCTCGAATACGTTGATTCCCTTGAGCTTCATCGCGGTGCTCCAGACTTCGTTCGGATCGGGGTCAGGTGGTGGGCTCGGAGGCCGGGGCCTCGGCGGGGGCGTCGTCGACGGTCTTGCCGTCCGTCCCCTTGGACTTCTGCAGCTCGGCCGGCATCAGGCGCGCAATCCACGGGCGGAGCCAGAGCGACTCGACCGTCATGCGCACCTCCGACACCGCCTGGGCGCCGTAGATGAAGCCCTCGTCGGCGGCGTCGAACGCGTCCGCCGGCTGCACGCTGAGCGAGGTGACGGTCATGAAGTTCTGGCGCGAGATCGCGTTCACGACCTCGGGCAGCATGGAGGTCGCGACGATGAGCTGCACCGAGGCGGTGCGCACGTCGTACAGCGAGTTGCCCTGGCGTCCCGTGATCGACTTGGTGAAGTCGTACGAGACGGGCTGCTTCGGGTCGATCGCCGGGTAGCTCGGCGCGGCGGGCGCGGCAGCGCCCTCCGGGAGCGGCTCGGCGGGAGCGTCAGCCGGGGCCTCCGGCGCGGCACCGGCCGCTGCCTTCGCCGCGGCCTCCTCGCGAACCGCGATGGAGAGGACCCGCTTCACCGGGGCGTCGACCACGTTGCGGTACGGGGCGTTCGCGGCGCTGAGGGCGGCGAGGATGTCCTCGATGATCCACACGCGCCACTGCCAGTGGAACATCTTCGCCTCCGACGGCGGCGTCCCGGCCTCGGCGGGCGATGCCGGGAATCCGAGGTCGGAGAGCTGCGCGTAGAACGAGATGGTCGAGGATGCGTCCGCGTAGAGCTGCAGGCGCTTGTCGCGGAGCGACTCCTGCAGGCGCGCGAGCTGCTCGTCGTTGAGGCCCTTGCGGTCGGCCTTGCGTTCGGCGGCGATGAACTGGTCCTGCCGGCGCTGGAGCTGATCGATGAGGCTCTGGTCGGAGGGCGGCATGCCGGCGCGGGCCTTCTTCAGGTCCTCCTCGCCTCGGGCGATGACGGCGTCGAACACCTTCTCGGCGATGGTGTTGACGTTCGCGCGCGTCACGCGGATGTCCGCGAACAGCGCGTTGCGGCCCGCCTGGTTGTGCGCCATCGCGGACTTCTGGACGCTCATCGCGTCGCCGCGGAGCCGGTCGGCGAGCTCCTTGTACTTGTCGACGGTCTTGCGGTTGACCACGCCGACGAGCTGCTCCGGGGCCTTGCCCGGGAGCGTGAGCTCGACGGTGGTCTTCTCGAACTTCTCGATCGCCGCGAGCTCCTGCGCGCGCTTCGACGCCGCGGCGTCCTCGGCGGCGTGGATGTCGCTCGCGAACCACCACGCCGTGGCCGGCGCGATGATCATCACGGCCACGCTCGCCACGATGACGGGATTCGACTTCACCCAGGCAAGTGCCTGCTTCGGATCGAACTTCGCGCCCGCCGAGCCGCCGCCTTCCCCGCCGCCGCCGCCCTTCTTGCCGAGGGACTGGAGCTTCTCGCGGAGGTTCTGGATCTGTTCGCCGAGGGAACTCACTGCTGCTCTCCTTCCATGCCTTCGGGGGACTCGCCCTCGCCGCCGCCTGCGGCGGGCGCGAGGTCACGGCCGACGGGCGGCCGGAGCTCCACCGTGAACTTGACCGTCACCGACGTGGCCGGACGGCCCGCGTACGGACGCGGGGCGGACGGAATCGAGGCGTCGCGGTCGATGTCGACGGGCTCTGCCGCCGCGGACTTCACCGCCACGCGGGTGGCCTTGCGGTCCTTCTTGGCACCGCCGGACGATCCGCCGGTAGCGCCCGTGAACTGCGGGTCATCCGGGGACGGGGCCGTGCCGCCCGCGCCGCCGAAGCCCGAACCGCCGAGCTGACCACCGGAGCGGTTGTAGGTCTCGCTCGTCTTGTTGCGGCCGGACACCGTGCCGGCACCGCCGGTCGTCGACGAGGCCTCCTCGGGCGCGGCCTCCTCGGTCGCGATCGGGGCCTGCGTCGAGGAGGTGCCTTCGGCGGACTTCTCGCCGAGCGCGGCGAAGGTCGGGACGATGCCCTTCTCGGGAATCACGATCACGTACGGCGCTTCCTTGCGGTCGGCATTCTTGTTGAGCCAGTCGAGGATGCTGCCCTGGACGAACTCCTTCGCGCCCTTCTCGTCGCGCGGAACCACGACCTGCATGGTGACCTCCACGGTCCGCTTCGGCGTCGTGCCGGAGACGAACTTGTAGCGGCCGCCGAGGCTGCTGAGCTCGACCGTCTTCCACTCCTCGTACTTCACGGGCGGATTGGCGACGTCGAACTCGTCGAGCAGCGCCTCCTGGGCGCCGGCCGAGGCGATCGCGGCGTTCACGTCCGACACGATCCACGGCCAGACGCGGCGATCCTCGAGCATGAAGATCATGTTGTTGGCGCGCGCGCCGAGGTCGGCGGCCTGCTTCGCGGACTCGAATTCCTTGGTGAATCCCTCGGCCTCGTTCTTCACGCGGCTGACCTGGCCGGGCACCTGGTTGCCCACCGAGCCGCCCGCGCGATAGAAGAGCGCGGCCGACGCGGCGCAGACGAGCACGGCGGCGATCGCGAACCACTTCCCCTTCTTGCGCCAGACCTGCTCGCGCAGGTTGCCGACCGGGGACAGATTGATGCCGATCTCGGAGTAGCCGATGCCCTGCAGGGCAAGGCCGATCGCCGTCGAGAGGTTCATCGCGTTCGCCGAGAAGTCGGTCGCGGCGCTGCCCTCGACCTTGATCTTCTCGAACTCCTCGAGACGGCGGATCTCGACGCCGAGCTGGTCGCTGAGGAACTTGCGGAGGCCCGGGATGCGGAACGTGCTGCCGAGGCCGATCACCTGCGTCACGGGCTTGTCCGGGTGCAGCGACTGGTAGTGGCCCATCGAGCGCTGCACCTCCTGGAGCAGGTCGTCGAAGACCGGCTTCATGGCGTGCATCAGCTGCTTGGCGTACTTGTGGGTGGCGGCCTCCGCCTTGAGGCGGTCGGCCTTGCCGTAGGGCACGCTGAACGCGCTCGCGATGGCCTCCGTGAAGTGGTGCCCGCCGATCGGGAAGGTACGGATCCAGCAGCGGCCCTCCTCGATCACCACGAGGTCGGTGGCGCGGGTGCCGATGTCGAGGAACGCGAGCACGGGCTTGCCGCCCTTGTCGA
>JAIYBS010000355.1 GCA_027488415.1 Planctomycetaceae bacterium
GCGCCGCGGACGCCCGCGTCGCCGATGCCGAGCGCGCGCTCGACGAGGCTGAGCGTCGCGATGCCGCCGAGGTCCTCGAGCAGGAGGGCCGCGGCGACGCGGGCGAGCGCGCCCTCGATCTCGCGGACGCTGCCGATCGATCGGTCGCTGATCGCGCGCGCGGCCGCCGGCTCGAGCGCGATGCCGCGCTCCTCGGCGATGCGCGTCACGAGCGCCTCGCGGGTGCCCCGGTCCGGCGCCTCGACCTGCACGACCATGCCGGCGAGCATGCGGCTCACCAGCGCCTCGCTGAACGATCGGAGCGCGCGCGGGTGCGCGTCCGTGACGATCGCCACGCGCGCGCCGCTCAGGCCGATGGCGTCGATCGTGTGCAGGAACTCGGCCTGCGTCGCGCCCTTGTTGGAGAGGAAGTGCACGTCGTCGATCGCGAGGAGGTCGAGCTTGCGGACCTTCGCTCGGAAGGCCTCGATCGAGCCGCCGCGGACGGCCTGGATGTAGTCGTTGGTGAACTGCTCGCCCGTCGTGTAGCGGATCCGCTCCTGCGGGCAGCGCTCGCGGCGGCGCGCGCAGAGCCCCTGGAGCAGGTGCGTCTTCCCGACGCCGCAGCCGCCGTGCAGCAGGATGCTGCGGATCCCGCCGAGATCGTCCTCGGCGAGCCGGCGCGCGGCCTCGAAGGCGATGCGGTTGGAGTCCCCGACGACGAAGTCGCCGAGCTTGCGCCAGCGCGGCTGGTCGCGCCGGATGGCGGGAAGCGGCGCGGGCTCGGCCTGCTCGCGCGGCCCGGCGGCGGCCTCCTGCGGCGGCGAGACGGCGCCAGGGGCCTCGTCGGCGCAGACGCGGACCGCGGCGAGCCCGACGTCGGCGGCGACGCTCGACAGGTCGTCCCGGAAGTGGCGCTCGATCCAGTCCGCGGCGAACCGGCTCGGGGCGTGCACGTGGAGCTCCTCGCCCGCGATGCGCAGGTGCGCGGGCTCCTCGAACCACATGCGGTATCTCGCGGCGCCGATGCGGGCCGCGAGGCGGCGCTCGATCGAGGTCTCGGACGGTCGTTCCCGGCCAGCCGATGCGGTCGCGGAGTCGGTGCTGTTGGCGAGTGCCTTCAAGGGCGTCGCGATCCTGTGCCTGAGGCGCCGAAGCGCCGGTTTGTCCGCCGAAGCGGGAATGGACACGCACGCGCCCGGCCCAATGGCAAGGACAACGCCGCACCGACTTCGACGGCGTTTCGCGTGACGACTGGTTTGAGGATCATCCGTGCCCGCGCCGGTGCGTTCGGCTCCGCCGACCGTCCGACCTCGACGGTCCGCCCACGCGGCGGCCAACGGGCTGATGCAGCTCGCCGGCGCCAGTGGGGCGCCGCTCGGGCGGCGCCGTCGAATGCCGCGCTTCCTGCACGGCAGGTGGGAAGGGTAGCGGCACCTGAACGCGATGCAAGCACCGTTCGGTGCGAAGGTGTCCGCCGCGATTCGTAAGTGCCGATCTCCCGCGCAATTCCTGCGCGGAAACAATTTGATCCACGCGATCGGGCGCGCGATGCGCGTTCGCTGTGGACAACTGTCGTCACTTGACAGCGGACGCGCGCCGCCGCTAACGGCCGATGCCTGCGACGAATGCCTCGCGACGTCGGACGGTTCGGAACCCGCTGCGCGCGTAGAGCGCGACCGCCGGCGTGTTGCGCGCATCGACGGCGAGTCCGAGCACGCGTTCCGCGCGACCGCTGCCGAGCGCGATCGCCTGGGCCATCATCGCGCGTCCAAGTCCGCGCGCCCGTTCCTCCGGGACGATCCCGAGGTACACGACCTCGAGCGACTCGGTGGCCTGCGAAGGCGAGAGGAGGAGCGCCGCGACGGGCCGATCGTCGCGCCAGGCGATCGTCCACAGCGAGGGGTCGTGCTCGCCGGCGGCGAGGTGGCCGTCCAGGATGTCGGCCGGCTCACGCATCTGCGCGAGGCCCGGGCAGTCGAGCGTCTCGACGTAGGTCTCGACGAGGAGCCGCTGCAGGAGCTCGCGCTGGCCCGGGTCCCACGAGGTGAAGGTGATCCCGGCCGGCGGCGCGGCGGGTGCGGTGCCGTCGCGCGCCATCGGCCGCTCCATGTAGTCGAGCGATGCGAGGTGGCGCATGCCGCCGAGGACCCAGGCCTGGCTGCGGAGCGTCTCGCTGGGCGCGGAGAGGGCCTGCACGAGCCGTACGGCCGGCATGGAATCGCACTCGCGCAACAGCGTCCCGACGAGTTGCCCGATCACCTGCGCGTGACCGTGGTCGCGGGGCGAGGTTGCCATCAGCAGCGCCGATCGCCCGGGATGCGGGACCAGGAGCGCACCTGCCTCCACGCGACCGTCGCGCGTGGCGGTCCAGACAAGGCTCAGGTCGATCCCCTGGTCACGGGCCCGCCGCTCGAATCCGGGCGAGGCGACCGCTCCGGCGCCGAGCACCGACGCCAACGCCTGGGACCGAAGTTCGGCCCCAGCGCGCTCGAAGCGGAATTCCGGGACGGGCGCGGGGCCGCGTCCGAAGAGCCCTCGAAATGCCACGGGCGGAGCGTATCCGTTCGGTCCGCGGATCCGTAGAATCCGGGCCATGCCCGCGAACTTCCGCCTGTCGTCCCTCGCCGTCTCCGCCCTCGCCATCGCCGCCTGCGGTGCCGGGGTCCATGCCGCTGCGTTTGCCGCGGGTGGGGCAGCTCAGGCCTCGGGATCGCTCATCCCGAAGGTGAAGCCCGCGACCGCCAACGATCTGGACTTCCGGCCGGGGACGCTTCGCCTGGTGACCGACGCCGAGTCAGGAGCGCGCTTCTGGGTGTTCATCTACACCATCGCCAACAAGACCGGCAAGACCCAGCGGTTCTCGCCCCGCTTCGAGCTGCTCATGGGCGACGGCACGATCCTCGAGGCCGGACGCGACGTCCCGGTTGAGGCAGGGCGCCGCGTCCTGCGGTCGGTCGGGTCGGACCAGGCGCTCGACCAGTTCCAGATCATGGGCGAGATCCTGGACGGGGAGGCCAACGCCCGAGAGGGCGTCGTGGTCTGGCCGGCCAAGGGCGACTCCAAGGAAATCACGATGTTCGTGTCGGGCATGAGCTCTGCGTTCGATCGCGTGAAGGACCCGGCCACCGGCAAGGACGCGATCATCCGCCGTTCCTGGTCGCGCCAGTACTCGGTTCCCGGGTCGCCCGATCCGCGCGTTGCCAGCGAGGCTTCGTTCGACCCCATCAAGGACGCGTGGCTGATGCGCTGACGGGCGGGCGTTCGCTGGGGCTGATAATCGTTCGAGGCGCCGGAACCCCTGTGTCGCCGATCGATCGAATCCGCTCGGCGTACCCATTGAGGCGTGCCGCCGTTTCCGCTACACTTCGGAACTCACCTGTTTGACTGACTTTCGCAAGGAGACTTCGCCGTGGCACACAAGAAGGGACAGGGCTCGACCCAGAACGGACGCGATTCGAACCCGCAGTTCCGTGGCATCAAGCTCTACGGTGGCGAGTCCGCCAAGAGCGGTTCCATCATCGTCCGCCAGTGCGGCACGCGCTGGAAGCCGGGCTACCTCGTGAAGCTCTGCAGCGACCACACCCTCATGGCCCTGGCCGAGGGAACGGTGCGCTTCCGTGGCCGCGTGGTGGACATCATCCCGTCCGACCCCGCGACGCCGCGCCTGGCCATCGACCGCTGACCGCGGTCCGATTCGATCTATTCGCCGCGCAGGTCGTTCGATCTGCGCGGTTTTTCTTCCTCCCGAGCCCGCGGTCGCCATGAACGCATTCGTCGATACAGCCGTCGTCACCGTCCGCTCCGGCAAGGGCGGTGACGGCTGCTCGCACCTGCGCCGCGAGAAGGACCGGCCGAAGGGCGGCCCCGACGGCGGCGACGGCGGCAAGGGCGGCGACGTCGTGGTCATCGCGGACTCGCACCTCGACACGCTCATCGAGTTCTCATTCCGCGCGCATTTCTTCGCGGACGATGGCCAGCGCGGGATGCAGAAGAGCTGCCACGGGGCGGACGGCGCCGGGGTCGAGATCCGGCTTCCGGTCGGAACCGTCGTCGCCGACGCCGACACCGGGGAGGTCCTCGTCGACCTCGTCGAGGCGGGCCAGCGCGCGGTCGTCGCGCCCGGCGGGAAGGGCGGCCTGGGCAACGAGCACTTCAAGGGTCCGCTGAAGCAGACGCCGATGGAGTCGACCCCCGGCGAGCCAGCGGTCGAGCGGCGCCTGCTGCTCGAGCTGAAGCTCATCGCGGACATCGGGCTCGTGGGGCTGCCGAACGCCGGCAAGAGCACGCTGCTGCGCGCCATCAGCCGCGCGAACGCGAAGGTCGGCGCGTACCCGTTCACCACGCTGAGCCCGCAGCTCGGGATCGCCGAGCTCGACCTCGAGCGTCGGCTCGTCTTCGCCGACCTGCCGGGGCTGATCGAGGGCGCGGCGCAGGGGGCCGGCCTCGGGCACGACTTCCTGAAGCACGTGGAGCGCACGCGCGCGATCGTGCACCTCGTCGACATCGCGCCGCTCGATGGCAGCGACCCGGTCGAGAACTGGCGGATGATCCGCGGCGAGCTGCTCGAGTTCTCCGCGGAGCTCGCCGAGAAGCCGGAGCTCGTGGTCCTGAACAAGCTCGACCTCGTGGAGCCGGAGGAGCGCGATGCCCGCATCGAGCGCTTCGCCGGCGCGATCGGCATGAAGAAGGGCGAGCGTCCGCTCGCCATCTCCGGCGCGACCGGCGAGGGCCTGCGCCCGATGCTCGAGGCGGCGTGGCGGCTCTCCGAGAAGGCGTGAGCCGGGGAAACCTGCCGGGGGCCCGCCGGCGTGCCTTCGGTCAGCGGCAGAGGAGCAGATAGCGCTCGAACACGGCGACCATCTGGTCGTGCCAGGTGTCGCTCAGCGCGAGCCCCGCGAGCTCCGCGACGAGGTCGCTCCGGTCGGTCAGGCGGATGACCCGGCCGCCGCCGGCGCGGGCGATCTCCGGGAAGTGCTTCACCTCGTCGGGATTGCGCTCGTCACGGGCGCTGAGGACGTAGGTGACGATGCCGCGGGCGCGGGCGGCGCGCGACATCTCGGCGCAGCGAGTCCCCCAGCCGGGAGTCGGCGGAGCGTCGCCGATGAGCACCATGACCTGCTGCGACTCCGGCCGCCACGCGAAGCGGCCGTACGCCACCTTCAGCGCCTCCTGCACCAGCTCGGGCTCGTCGCCGCCGCCTTCCGCGGAGAGCTTCCAGAGTCGCTCCCGCGCGACCGCGGGGTCGGCGGTGAAGTCCCATCCGAGGGTCTCGAAGTCGTCCTGCTCGTCGCGGTAGCCGACGACGCCGACTCGCATGCCGCCGGCGACGGCGTTCACGAACCGCATGAGGTCGTCGATGCCCGCCTGCGCCTGCGCGATCTCGCCGGCCATGCTGCCGGTGCAGTCGATCGCCACGCCGAGGTCGATGGGCTTCGAGAAGAGCGTGTCGAGCGCCGACGTGAACCGGACGAAGGCCGCGTCGTCGAGCTTCGCGACCGGGTTCTCCTCGCCGGGCGCCGCCTTGCGGGCGGTCGTCACCCCGTCGATCCGCAGGCTGGCGCGATTGCGGTCGAGCCAGAGGCGCCACTTCCAGTCCTGTCGCGAGTCCCGGGCGCCGGTGAGCGCGGCGATGCGCGGGCTGAGCGCGCCGCCGTCGTCGCGGTCGAGCCGGGCGATCACGGAGCAAAGCGTGTCCTTCGCGAAGTCGCCGAGCTTGGCACTCGAGCGTCCCTGGACCTCGAGCGCGCCGAGAAGCTCGACCGCGAGCAGGCGCTCCGAGTTGTCCTGCGACCGCGCGAGGGCGCGTGCGCCGCGCTCGACGCGCTCGGCGTCCACCTGCCAGCCGCAGCGGAGCATCGTCCGGACCACGCGCGGGTCCTCCTCGGTGGCCGCGAGCCGAGCGATCGGCTCGGCGCCGGTCCGTGCCATCGCAAGGATCGCCGCGCTCCGCACGCGCGGGTCGGTATCGACCGCGAGCGCGGCGAGGAACTCGCCCGACTCGGCCGCGCCGACCTGCTCGAGCCGCATGGCGGAAACCATCCGGCGCAGCCACGTGCCGTTCGCGGCGAGGCGGCGGAGCGATGCCTTGCTTGCGTCGGCGTCGAGCTCGGCGGCTCCGGGCGGGCGCTCGGGCTGTTGCGGCGCGTCCGGCGCGGGCGGCACGCCCGGTGAGAGCGCGAGCGCCAGCGCGAGCATCGACGCGAGGCGCACCATCGGGCTCAGTCCCCGTGCAGCTGGCGGAGCCGCGGCGAGAGGCGCAGCATGAGCTGCACGCGCTCGAACTCGTCGATCCAGCCCTGCATCGTGTGCGCCGCCTCCTCGGGGTCCGGCCGCGCCGAGGGCAGCGGGCACGAGGCGCCGCGCTGACGGGCGGCCATCGCCCGGTAGCGGGCCAGCGTCCGGTCGCCCTGGATGGCGCAGAACTCGAAGTCCTCCGCGCACCACACGACGGTCGGCACGCGCGTGCCGCCGTTGATGCGCAGGCGCTCGGCGAGGTCCATGTGCGCCGCCTGCTCGAGGAAGCGGACGTCGGCCGCCGGGCAGGCCGCCCCGATCGCCGCGAGCATCGGGCACTGCACCGCGCAGTCGCCGCACCACGCGCCGGTAAGGACCAGCACGTTCATGCGGCGGGTGAACGCGCCGAGCAGGGCGCGCTGCGCGTCGGTCACGCGCGCGGCCTCGATGTGGGCGGACCACCCGGCGGTGCGGGCGCGCTCCGCGGCGAGGTACTCGCCCCACGCGACGCCGGCGGAGTGCGCCGCGCGCCAGCCGGCAGTGTCAGAAA
>JAIYBS010000049.1 GCA_027488415.1 Planctomycetaceae bacterium
AGTATCGCAGCCACGCGTCGACCTGGCGTGAGGTCAGCGGCCCCGGATCGCGCCGGGCCACGCTGCGCTTTCCGCGCGGCGCGCGTGCGGCGTCGGTCGCGAGCTGGCGGAGGAAGTCGTCGGCCCGCAGCACCTTCGCGCCGCGGCGGCGCGCCGACTTCTGCACCTCTCGGTCGTTCGAGACCACGGTGATCCGCCGGGGGTGCGAGCTCTCGTTCACGAGCCGCTCGATCGCCGCGTCCGCGCTGGCGCCGCCGCCGGCGTACGCCACGCGCACGTTGCCGGGCGCGGCGGAGCGCATGTCCTTCGGGCGCGTGCCGTCGCAGACGACGATTCCCTGGTGCCGTCCCCAGCGGCTCGCCGCGATCAGGTCGGCCAGGTCGGGCGCCTCGAGCCCCGCGAGATCGGGCGGGAGCACCCCGGTGACGTGCAGGACGTTGTAGGCGTCGACGATCAGCATCGGATCCGGCCGGGTGGGTCCACCCGCCTTTATCGGACATCTTAGGATCCTGCGGGGTGAGGGGATTGTGTTTCGCGCCGGGTTTCGCTCTAATGCACGACTCTCCGCTGCGGGCGTCCCGCTCGCGGCGGGGCACGAACGAACCGAGTCGAACGAAAGGCACCCTGGAATGGCGATCAAGGTCAAGGCGCGTGGAGGCGAAACCGTCGAGCAGATGGTTCGCCGCTTCAAGAAGCTCTGCGAGAAGGACGGGCTGACGAAGGAAGTGAAGCGCCGCCAGTACTACGACAAGCCGTCGGAGATCAAGCGCCGCGCCGCGATCCGCCGCGCCGGCCCCCGTCCGATGCTCGGCCGCCCCGGCGCCCGTCCCGGCTCCGCGGCTGCTCGCCCCGCTGCGCGCAGCGGCGGCAGCAAGTCCCGCGGCTGACGCAGCGGACCACGCATGATCAGAACCCGTTCAAAGGGCGATCCGGCCGCCACCCGGGCGTTCGCGGTCGACCTTGCGCGCGAGTGCGTCCTGGACAAGTGCCAGGACGTGACCGTGCTCGACGTCCGCGGCCTCTCGCAGGTCTGCGATTACGTCGTCATCGCGAGCGGTACCTCGGACCGCCAGATGAAGAGCGTCGCGCAGTCGCTCGAGGACCTCGGCAAGGGGCGCGGGCAGCCGCCGTTCCGCTCCGACCGCGACACCGGCACGACCTGGATCGTCGTCGACTTCGTCGACGTCGTCGTCCACCTCTTCGAGCCCGGCCAGCGCCAGTACTACGACCTCGAGTCGCTGTGGGCCGACGCGAAGCCGGTCGAGGTCCCCGCGATCGCGGGAACGCGCGCCTGAGGCGCGAGGCACACGCCATGCTCCGCGAGGCGCTCTTCGCCAAGATCCACCACGCGACGGTGACCTTCTGCGACGAGAACTACGTCGGGTCGATCACCATCGACGCCGACCTGCTCGACGCCTGCGGGATGCGCCCGAACGAGAAGGTCCTGGTCGCGGACTGCACGAGCGGCGCCCGCTTCGAGACCTACATCTTCAAGGGAAAGCGCGGCACCGGGGTGGTGGGCGTCAACGGCGCCGCCGCGCGCCTGACCGGCATCGGCCACAAGGTCATCGTCATGAGCTTCTGCCACCTCACGACCGAGGAGCTCGGCGTGCACCGTCCGAAGGTCGTGATCCCGGGTGACGGGAACTCGGTCGGACGCGTCATCGAATACGACCCTGCCTGACCCGCTTCGGGTACGCGCCAAGCGCGCGGGAGGAACCATGTCCATCGCAGCCCGCCTGACCGTCCTCGTGCTCGCGACGCTCGCTGTCGCGCTCCCTGCCCGTGCTGCCGACGGCGACGCGCTCCTCGGCCAGTGGATGGGCACCGCGAAGGGCCCGAGGCCCGTCGACGTCATCCTGATCGTCGAGCAGAAGGACGGCAAGCCCGTCGCCATCGGCGCGCTCCCGGGCTTCGGCTCGCTCGGCGAGGCGATCGGCGACGCGAAGTTCGATGGCGCGCGCCTCACCGGCACGATCCCCGCGATGGTCGGCCGGATGTTCGTCGACGTGACGCTCGCCGGCGGCGCGCTCGAGGGCAAGCTGCTCGCGACGCCTCCGGGAGCGAAGGAGACCATCGAGATGCCGGTGCGCCTCGAGCGCACGGTCGATCCGTCGACCGTCGCCGGCGCGCGCACGTGGGCGGGTCAGCTCGACGCGGGCACGCAGCAGGTCATGATGGGCCTCACGCTCGCCGAGGCCGAGGGCGGCCGCTGGTACGGGACGGTCGACATCCCGGTGCAGGGGCTCGCGCGCCTCCCGCTGTACGTCTCGCGCGCCGCCGACGGGACGTTCACCGCCCGCATGCCTTTGCAGGGCGATGCGACGCTGACCCTTCGCGAGGACCAGGGCAACCTGCAGGGCACCTTCGCGCAGGGCACGTTCAAGGGCGACATCCGCTTCGTCCCGCACGAGGCCGGGAAGCCGCTGCCGGCGCCGGGCCGCAAGGCACGCCCGCAGGACCCGAAGCCGCCGTTCCCCTACGAGATCCGCACCGTGCGATACCAGGTGCCGGCCGGCCACACGATCGAGGGCACGCTCCTCGTGCCGAACGGCGCGACGAAGGAGAAGCGCGTCCCCGGCGTGCTCCTCGTGACCGGCAGCGGGCCGCAGGACCGCGACGAGTCGCTGATGGGCCACCGCCCCTTCGAGGTGATCGCCGACGCGCTCGCGCGCCGCGGGATCGCCGTGCTCCGCTGCGACGACCGCGGCGTCGGCGCCTCGGACGGCTCGTACGCCGACGCGGACACCGACGGCTTCGCGAGCGACGCGATGTTCGGCTTCGTGACGCTCGCCGCCGGCAGCGAGGTCGACCCCGCGCGCGTCGGGATCATCGGCCACAGCGAGGGCGGCACGATCGCGCCGATGGTGGTGACGCTCGTCGACGCCGATGCGTCCTCGCCCTCGAAGGTCGCGTTCATCGCGATGCTCGCGGGCACGGGCGTCGACGGCGACCGCGTGCTCCGCGTCCAGAACAGGCGACTGCTCCTCGCCTCGGGCAAGACTGAGGCCCAGATCGCCGCCGAGTGCGAGGCGCACGCCGCGTTCCTCGACGCCGCGAAGCAGGGCGCCGACGACGTCGTGCTCCGCGCGAAGGCGCGCGAGCTGGTGATCGAGCAGATGAAGCTCCGCGTCGCGGACATGGCCTCCGTCCCGCCGTCCGCGATCGACGCGCAGGCCGACGCTGCCGTCCGGCAGATGGCGACCCCGTGGATGAAGCGCTTTCTCACGCTCGATCCCGCCGAGTACCTGTCGAAGGTCACGTGCCCGGTGCTCGCGCTCAACGGGTCCCTCGACACGCAGGTCACCGTCGAGCAGGACCTCCCCGCAATCGAGGCGGCGCTGAAGAAGGCGAAGGTCCCCTACGAGGTGAAGGCGATGCCGGGCCTCAACCACCTGTTCCAGCCGGCGAAGACCGGCGGGGTCGAGGAGTACGCGACGATCGAGACGACGATCGACCCGTCGGTCCTCGACCTGCTCGCGACCTGGATCCTCGCTCAGCCGCCGCGGCCGCCCGCCTCCAAGTAAGCGAGCAGGTCGAGCACCTCGGCGCGCGTGCGCGGATCGAGCAGGCCGGTCGGCATGCTCGAGGTCGGCACCAGCTCGATCGAGGCGACCTCCGAGCGCTGCACCGTCTCGCGCTCGGGACCGAGCGGGTTCACCGAGACGGTCATCGTCGCGGCGTCCTGCGACACGATCCTGCCGACGACCATGCTGCCGTCGGCGAGCGTGATCGCGCTGTCGCGGTACTGGTCGCTGACGGCGGCATTCGGCTCGAGGATCGCGCGCAGCAGGTCGGCGCGCGAGAAGCGCCCGCCCGCGCCCGTGAGATCCGGTCCGTTCGCGCCGCCCTCGCCGCCGAAGCGGTGGCACTGGATGCACATCGATTCGCGGAACACCTGCGCGCCGCGCGCGAGGTTGCGCGGCGCGTCGTCGCCGGGCTGCGCGGCGAGCAGCTCGTCGACGCTCCAGGCGTGGAGCGGGGCGCCGATCGCGTGCGGC
>JAIYBS010000237.1 GCA_027488415.1 Planctomycetaceae bacterium
CGCGGCTACTCGCTCCGTCTCCAGCGTCGACACGCGGAGGTTTGCTCCGGCGGCCTCCGGCGGATCCCCCGCGATGATGGCGATTTCCCTTTCCGACCCGCTGCCCGGCGCCGCGCCTGCCTTCGCGAGCGGTGCCATCGCGCCGACCGAACCCGCGCGGAATCCGCTTGCGACGAGGATCTCGCGAACCGAACCTTCCGATTCGCGGTTCGCGAGGATCGCCTTCGCCGCATCGATCGCCGCGACAAGGTCACCCGGGAGCTCCGACGCCGACATCGACGCGAGGCGCTGCAGCGCGCCGCGATGGTCGAGCGACGCGGCCTCCTTGCTTGCCGAGCCGGCGCGGGACGTCGTCACCACCGCCACGCGGTCACCCGCGCCGAGCGACTCGATCGCGGAGCGTGCCGCGGCGACCGAACGCTCGAACGCCGTCCCGCCGTCGACGCGCTCGTTCGATGCGCACGAGTCGTCCACGACCACGACGAGCGACCGGGTCGCGCGCGAGCCTGCGGACGCGTCGCCGAGGAACGGCGCGGCAATCGCGAGTCCGGCGGCCGCGACCACCATGCAGCGAACCGCGAGCAGGAGCAGCCGCTCGAGCCGCCGCCGCCGCTCCACACGCCGGATCGCCTCGCGCAGAAGCTCCATCGCCGCCCACTCGACCGGCAGGCGCCGACGACGAAGCAGCAGGTGAATCGCGACGGGCACCGCCACGGCGGCACCCGCGGCCAGCGCGAGCCCCGGCGAACCGAACGCGAAGGCGCTCATGAACCGCCCCCGCGCATCAGCATGTCGCGCCTGGCGAGCAGCGCCGCGAGCGCCGGACCCACCGAGTCGTGCGTGTCGAGCCGGACGAGGTCGAAGCCGAAACCGCGCACCAGACGCTCGAGGTCCCGCTCGTCTTCGGCAAGCACCTGCAGGTACGCCTCGCGCACCGCGCGTGCGTCGACCTCGACGGCCGCCTCGCCCTCGAGCCCGGTGAACGGCGCGTCCTCGTCGATCTCGAAGCGGATCTCCTCGCGGTCAAGCACGCGGACGAGGATCACGTCGTGCCCGCGGTGTCGCAGCCTCGCCAGCGAGTCGCGCACCTGCTGCCGCGGCATCAGGAAGTCGCTCACGATCACCACCAGCGACCGGTGCGTGCCGCGCGCGAGCAGCTCGTCGACCGCGCGCGGCAGGTTCGCGATACCGTCCACCGCGTTGGTCGCCAGGCACTGGACGATCGCGCGCCAGTGGCCCTGCGAGTTCGAGCACCTGGTCGCCGCCACCAGCGTCGGTCCGAACATCTCGGTCGAGACGCGGTCGCGCTGCGAGAGCCCGAGGAACGCCATCGCCGCGGCCGCCGCCGTCGCGTGGTCGAACTTCGTCCACTTCGCCGACCGGCCGGTCCGCGTGCCGCCCCAGCCATCCTTCGTGCCGAGCGTCCCGAAGCGCATGCTTCCCGACGCATCGACGAGCACGTGGATGTCGAGGTTCGTCTCCTGCTGGAATCGCTTCAGGTACAGCTTGTCGCTGCGACCGAACACCTTCCAGTCGATGTGCCGGACCGGATCGCCCGCGACGTACTGCCGGTGCTCCGCGAACTCGACCGCGAGCCCCTGGTAGGGCGAACGGTGCATGCCGCTCATGACGCCCTCGGCGATCCGCTTGGCGCGGAGCTCGAAGGGCCCGAGCTGGGCCAGCGTCTCGGGTGCCAGGTACTGCTCTGCGCGCACGGGGGTCCGCTCAGGCCCCCGCCGGCTTCACGAGGCGGTCGAGCTCCTTGGCGCCCGCGGCCGCGACGTCCTCGAGCGGGATCTCGCGGAGCAGCTCGTCGATCACCTGATCCACGCCCACGCGGTCGGCCTGCGCGTTGAAGTTCAGCTGGATGCGGTGGCGGAGGATCGGCTTCGCCACGGCGCGCACGTCGTCGGCGCTCGCCGTCGGCGAACCAGAGAGCAGCGCGCGGGCCTTCGCCGCGAGCACGAGGAACTGGCTCGCGCGCGGGCCGGCGCCCCAGCTCACGTACTCCATCACGCGCAGCCGCTTCGCGTCGGCGGGCTGGTCCTGGCGAGTCGCGCGCACGAGCCGCAGCGCGTAGCGCACGACGTGGTCGGCCACCGGTACCTCGCGCACGAGCGCCTGCATCGCGCGCACGTCCTCGGCGGAGAGCACCCGCTCCGGCGGGCTCGAGGGCGAGCCGGTCGTGCGGCGGACGATCTCCGCCTCCTCGTCGGCCGTCGGGTACCCGATCATGATCTGCAGCATGAACCGGTCGAGCTGCGCCTCGGGAAGCGGGTAGGTGCCCTCCTGCTCGATCGGGTTCTGCGTGGCAAGCACGAAGAACGGCTCGGGAAGCGGGTGGTTCACGCCGCCCACCGTCACCTGGCGCTCCTGCATGGCCTCGAGCAGCGCGCTCTGCGTCTTCGGCGGCGTGCGGTTGATCTCGTCCGCCAGGATCACGTTCGAGAAGATCGGCCCGGGAACGAACCGCAGCCGACGCGTGCCGGTGGTGCGGTCCTCCTCGATCACCTCGGTGCCGGTCATGTCGCTCGGCATCAGGTCGGGCGTGAACTGGATGCGCGAGAACCCGAGCGACATGCCGCGCGCCAGCGTCGAGACCAGCAGCGTCTTCGCGAGTCCGGGCACGCCCTCGATCAGCGCATGGCCGCCGCACACCAGCGCGATGAGCACCTCGTCGATCACGCGGTCCTGGCCGACGATCACGGTGTGCACCGCGGTACGCAGGCGCTCCGCGGCGGCCCTCGCATCAGCAGGCGTGTGGACGGCCGTCGATGCGCCGGGTGCGTTCATGCGAGAAGTATAGTTCTGCGCCTTGCCGGAACTCCCGGAAATCGAGGTGATCCGCCGCACCCTCGCGCCGCTGGTCGAGGGCCGGACGCTCGCCGTCCGCGGCGTCGGCCCGCACGACATGCGCGCGCGTGGCGAAGGACGCGGCGGTGCCCGCAAAGGACGCGCGTGGATGACGCCGCGCGAGCTCCTCGACGGCGCACGCGTCGAACGGCTCGAGCGACGCGGCAAGCGCCTCGCCGTCGTCGCGCGCGACGGCCGCACGCTCGTCGTCCAGCTCGGGATGAGCGGGCAGCTGCTCGCATCCGCCGATGCGGGCGAGGACCATCGCCACGTGACCTGGTCGTTCGCCTCGCGCGCGCCGCTCCTCTGCTTCCGCGACCCTCGGCGCTTCGGCGGCCTGACGGCGTACCCCGACGTCCGCTCGATGCACGCGGCATGGGACGCGGAGCTCGGACCGGACGCGTTGACGGTCCGCGCGGAAGAGCTCGTCGAACGCCTGCGCGGCGCGCGCGCCGTGAAGGCGGCACTCCTCGACCAAACGGTGCTGGCGGGCGTCGGGAACATCTACGCCGACGAGTCGCTTCACCTCGCCGGCATCGACCCGCGGACGCGGTGCGACCGGATCGACGGCGATCGAGTCTCCCTGCTCGCCCGATCGATCCGGACGATCCTCGAGCGGGCGGTGCGCACGGGCGGCAGCACGCTTCGGGACTACCGGTCCGCGAGGGGCGACTCCGGCGGCGCCCAGCAGCTGCACGCCGTGTACGGCCGGGCGGGACAGCCGTGCCTGCGCTGCGGAGCGGCGCTCGTCGGTTCGCGGCTCGCCGGCCGCGCGACGGTGCGGTGTCCTGGTTGTCAGCGCCGGAAGGCGTAGATGGATGGTGAAGAGAACATAAAGGAACTCTGTTCTCTCCTCCTAGAGAAAAGCCCTGTCAGCTTGTGGATATCTCGGGGAGACGCGTCGCAAACCCCTGCGAGCACGTGCTGTGCATTGAAACTCGCTCGGTGCCCGGCTTGTCGATTCACTGTTCGCATCGGTCGGTCCGTCGTCGGGTCCGCTTTCCGAGACGGCACCGGATCGACCATGGCGTCACGCGGCGCGAAATCCGCACCGATAACCCTGTCCGTTCCGCCGACACACCCGTCCGCAATCGACAGGCTTGGCACTCCCCGTCCACCCCGGCGGACAGGCGTCAGTCCTGGTTTCGGAGGGCCTGCTCGATGCGCGCGACGTCGCTCGAGAGCGCCGCGTCCGCGAGCGCC
>JAIYBS010000327.1 GCA_027488415.1 Planctomycetaceae bacterium
CGGGAACCCGGAGCCGGCGTTCCTCGTCCGCGGCGTCCGGCCGGTCGCGCCGCCGAACCTCTTCGGCTCGGCGCGCAACCACGTCGAGTTCTTCCTGCCCGGGGGTGCGCGCGCGGTGTGGTGGAGCGCGGCCGACCGTGCGGGATCGGTGCGCCAGGGCGTGCCGGTCGACATGCTCGTGCGTCCCGAGCTCGACACCTTCAACGGCGCGCGGCGCGTGCAGGCGACGGTCGTCGACCTTCGTCCCGCGGGCTGAGCGCGCCGGATGAAAGCAGGATCAGAGCAGGATCAGAGCAGCACTTCGGCGCCGGCGGCGATCGGCCTCGACGGCGGGTGCCGGCGGAGATCCTCCGGCCCGCGCGCGGTCAGCGGCGAGATCTCGACCGTGCAGTCGGCCTGGCCGTTGGCGTGGCAGGGCACCGGGATGCCCGCCTCGCGCAGCCAGCGGACCGCGCGCTCGACCTGGATCGCCTTGCTCGTCGCCGGGCTGTCCTCGCCGGTCGCGTTCTTGATCGGCGCGAACTCCTCGACGCGGTCGGTGCGCAGGACGACCGGACCCTCCGCCTCGTGCAGCGCGTCGAAGACGAAGCTCTCGAGCTTGATGGCGTTCGCCTCGGCGGGCTCCACGCGCTCGCCGGTCGACGGGTCGACGAACGGCACCTTCTTGATCGCCCGGTGCCATGGCAGCACGGAGCCGAGCGGGTGGTCGGTGAGCTTGCGGATGAACTCGACGCCGATCACGTGGATCGCGATCGAGCCCTCGCCGTAGAGGATCCCGCCGTCGGCGTCCCGCGCCTCGGAGATCTCGCGCGGCGCGTCGCTGTACTCGAGCACGGTGAGCCGGGGAGCCTTCACGAAGACGCCGACCTTCTCGGTGACGTCGCGCTTGAGCACGCTCTTCGAGCTCATCTCCGCGCTCGAGTCCGGCGCGGCGACGTGCAGCCCGAGGAACAGCGGGTCGATGACGTGCACGTTCGGGTTGTCGACCTGGAAGTAGCAGAGGTGCTCGATGCCCGAGGACTGCATGTGGTCGAGCGCGCCCGCCTCGCGCAGCGCCTTCAGCGACCCGCCGTGGCCGTCGGGATTGAGGGCCGGCTCGTGCGGCGAGTCGAGCAGCACCTTGCCGTCCCTCGACACGCTCGGCACCATGCCCTGGACGAAGAGCATCGTGTCGCCGCGCGGCCTGCCGAACCAGCGGTTGTCCTCGAAGAAGCGCTCCGTCTCGTCGTGGTTCGCCTCGCTCGTCATCACGAACCACGGGATGCGCACGCCGTAGGCTCGCTCGGCGGCGAGGATCTGCTCGGCGAACACGCGGAACAGCGGCTTGCCCGCGACCGGCGTGGCGGGATACGTCCCCTTCGGCCCGCGCCAGCCGAGGCGCGTGCCCTGGCCGCCGGCGACGATGAACGCGGCCACCTTGCCGCGGCGCACGAGGTCGTCGCCGATCGAGCGGAACTTCTCCGCGTCGGGCATGGCGCGCAGGTACGGGCGCACCGGGCGGATGTCCGCGGCCGCGGGCTTCGCGAGCGACGCCGCCTGCGAGAGCATGGAGTCGAGGTGCTCGAGCGGCAGGCGCGAGACCGAGGCGAGGAGCGCGGCGCGGCGCGGCTCGTCGAGCCTGTCCCAGAAGGCGAGCAGGTGCTGCTGGCCGGTGCGCTCGAGGCGCTGGCGGGTCTCTGCGAGGGTCGGCGTGTTCGACATCGTGTGCTCCGGTCTCGTGGCGCGGCGGACGCGGCGGGTCAGGCGGTCGGCGCCGACGGCGCGCTCCAGCCCTCGGGCCGGTGCCGCACGATCAGGCCGCTCTGCAGGTAGATGACCTGCTCGCAGACGTTGGTGCAGTGGTCGGCGATGCGCTCGACGCTCTTGGTGACGCTCATCAGGCCGAAGGCGAACCTGACGGAGAGGTGCCCCGAGGCGACCTGCTCCTGGGCGTTCATCAGGATCTCGCGCTTGAACCGGTCGACCGTGTCGTCGAAGAGCAGCACCTGGCGGGCGAGGTCCGCGTCGTGGCGCAGCAGCGCGCGGTTGGTGTCGCGCAGCATGCCCAGCACGCTGTTGGACATCACGCGGAAGGTGTCGGGCACGCGCAGCTGGCGGGTGCGCTCGTCGAGCACGCGCTCGGCGATGTTCACGCCGCAGTCGGCGATGCGCTCGTACTCGTTGTTGCACTTCACGATGGTGAGGACCGACCGGATCGCGTGCTCGTCGGTCTGGCCCATCCCCAGGAGCGGCACCGAGCGCTTCTCGATCTCCACGTCGACCCGGTCGACCTCGCTGTCGAGCTCCTCGATGCGGGCCGCCTTGGCGAGGTCGAGGTCGAAGTAGCTCTCGACCGCCAGCGTGCAGAGGTCGAGGACGCGCGCGCCCTGGGCGACCATGTCGTTCTCGAGCGCGGCCAGCAGCTCATGGAAACTCGGCATCCCGGGGATGGTACCCGTGCCGCGAGCGGCGGCCGCGGCACGGCGCCTTCCCTATGCTTGGCCGCATGGCGCACCTCTGCGTGAACATCGACCACGTCGCGACCGTCCGGCAGGCGCGCCGGACCTACGAGCCGTGCCCGCTCCGCGCCGCCCGCGAGGCGATGGCCGGCGGCGCGCACGGCATCACGGTGCACCTGCGCGAGGACCGCCGGCACGTCCAGGACGCCGACGTACTCGCGCTCGCCGACGAGCATCGCGGACGGCTGAACCTCGAGATGGCGGCGACCGACGAGATGGTGGCGATCGCGCTGCGCGTGCGCCCCGTGATGGCGATGCTGGTCCCGGAGGGGCGGCACGAGGTGACGACGGAGGGCGGGCTCGACGTCCTCTCGCAGGAGGCGCGGGTCCGCGAGGTGATCGCGCGGCTCGCCGCGGGCGGGGTGCGCGCGAGCATCTTCATCGACGCGGTGCCCGCGCAGGTCGAGGCGGCCGCGCGCTGCGGCGCGGCGGTCTGCGAGGTGCACACGGGCCCGTGGGCGCACGCCGTGCACGACCACGGCGACCGGTGCGACGCGCCGGCCGCGCAGGCCGAGCTCGCGAAGGTGCGGGAGGCGGGGCGGGCGATCCTCGCCGCCGGCATGCAGTTCAACGCCGGGCACGCGCTCAACTGCCTGAACGTCGGCCCGGTCGCGGCGCTCCCCGGGCTCGGCGAGCTGCACATCGGGCACTCGATCGTGAGCGAGGCCGTGTTCGTCGGTCTCCGCGAGTCGGTCGCCCGCATGCGGGCGTGCATCGACCGCGCCGCCGCGGGCGTACACTCGACCGCATGACCGCGCGCCTCGACTTCCACGGCTGCTACACCGCGATCGTCACCCCGTTCACCGCGGACGGCTCGGCCGTCGACCTCGCGCGGCTCGAGGAGGGCGTGCGCCGCCAGGCCGCCGGCGGGGTCACGGGGATCGTGCCGTGCGGGACCACCGGCGAGAGCCCGACGCTCTCCGAGGAGGAGCACGCGCGCGTCGTCGAGACCGCCGTGCGCGTCGGCCGCGCGGCGCGGCTGCAGGTGGTCGCGGGAGCGGGGAGCAACTCGACCGCGCATGCCGTCCACCTCCAGAAGCTCGCGTTCCAGCTCGGCGCCGACGCCGGCCTGCAGGTGACGCCGTACTACAACAAGCCGTCGCAGGAGGGCATCTACCGGCACTTCATGGCGATCGCCGACAGCTGCGACCTGCCGGTCATGCTCTACAACATCCCGGGGCGCGCGGGCGTGGCGATCGCGCCCGAGACCGTCGAGCGTCTCTCGCGGCACCCGAACATCCAGGCGATCAAGGAGGCCACCGGGTCGATGGACTCGGCGAGCGAGATCCGCCAGCGCTGCGGCATCGCGCTGCTCTCCGGCGACGACAGCCTCACGCCGAGCTTCGCCGCGGTCGGCGCGCGCGGCGTGGTGAGCGTGGTGAGCAACCTCGTCCCGGCGCGCGTCGCGGAGCTCTGCCGCCTGCTCGCGGGCAACGACTTCCGTGCCGCGCTCGAGGTGCACATGGCGCTCCTGCCGCTCTCGAAGGGCCTGCTCTCGATCGACGTCAACCCGGTCCCGGTCAAGTGCGCGCTCGCGGCGCTCGGCCTCGACACGGGTGCGGTTCGACTGCCGCTCGCGGCGGCGAACGCGGCCGCGGCGCAGCGGATCCGCGAGCTCGTCGCGGGCGCCGGGATCTGCGCGCACGCCTCCGTGCCGGCAGGGGCCTCCCGATGAACCTCCACGACCCCCGGA
>JAIYBS010000148.1 GCA_027488415.1 Planctomycetaceae bacterium
CGCCGGCGAGGCGAGCCAGGCGTGGGTCGGCACGACGAAGGACGCCCGCCCGCGCGAGGCCGTCGCCGCGACGCGGGGCATGGTGCTCGCGTTCGACGGTCGCGTGGTTCCCGCGTACTACTCGAGCACCTGCGGCGGCACGCCCGCGAACGCGGCACGCGCGCTCACGCGCAACCCGAACCACGACATCGCGCCGCTCGCCGGCGGCTCGAGGCCGCAGCCGCGCCGCGACTGCTGCGCCGACGCCCCGCGGTACGAGTGGTCGCAGTCGTTCGCCGTCTCCTCCGTCTGCTCGCAGCTGCGGCGCTGGGCCGCGGACATGGTCGCCGCCCGCGACGAGCGCACCGAGCGCGCGATGCCCGAGCCCGCGGTCGCCTCGCGCGTGCCCGCCGCCCCGGGCGCCGCGCAGGACGCCCCCGTGCCGCTCGCGGCGCAGGCGCCGCGCACGGCGCCCGCGCCCGCCGTCGCGGAGATCGCCGCCGACGCCCCGCTCGACGAGCTCGTCGGGATCCAGTCGTTCCGCGCGATCGAGGTCATCGCCTCGAACGCCGCGGGACGCCCCGAGCGCGTCCGGCTCGTGGAGGCGTCGGGACGGCCGCTCGAGATGCGCGCCGAGGACTTCCGGCGGGCGCTGAACTACGCAGCCGAGGGGCAGCCCGCCCCGAAGGACCGGCTCTTCAGCAGCCACCTCCTCTCGGCGCGCGTCGCCGGCGGGAAGGTCGAGTTCACGGGCCGCGGGTTCGGCCACGGCGTCGGCATGTGCCAGTACGGCGCGCAGTCGCTCGCGAAGCGGGGTATGGACGCGCTCGGCATCCTGCGGACCTACTATCCCGGTGCGTCGGTGGTCCGCGCCTACAGGTGAGCGCGCCGCCCCCGCGACACCATGTTCACCGGCATCATCGAGCACCAGGGACGGATCTCCTCCGTGCACCCGCAACCGTGGGGCGCGCGGCTCGAGGTCGATCCCGCCGGCTGGTCCCACGTGCCGGGCGACGGCGACTCGATCGCGGTGAACGGCTGCTGCCTGACCGTGGTCGGCACGCCGGCGCGCGGCGAGCCGCTCCGCTTCGACGTGATCCCGCAGACGCTGTCGCTGACCACCGTCGGCTCGCTTCGGGTGGGTGACCTCGTGAACCTCGAGCACGCCGCGACGGCGTCGACGCTCCTCGGCGGCCACCTCGTGCAGGGGCACGTCGACGGCGTCGGCGAGGTGCTGTCGGTCTCGACCGCGGGCGGCGAGTGGCGCACGCGCATCGCCGCGCCGTCGTCGGTGGCGCCGTACCTCGTCGAGCGCGGCAGCGTGGCGGTGGACGGCGTCAGCCTGACGCTCGCGGCCGTCGGCGGCGGGTGGTTCGAGGTGACGCTGATCCCGGCGACGCTCGCCAAGACGACGCTGCGCGACCGCGCCGCGGGCAGCCGCGTCAACCTCGAGGCGGACGCGCTCGCGAAGATGGTGGCGGAGCAGGTTCGGCGAGCGATGGCGGCGGCATCGCCACGCCCATGACCCGCGCGACGGTCCCCTCGGGGAACGTCGACAGCCGCTCGAGGAGCGCCTTCCTGCTCTCGATCTCGAACTTCCGCGACTCCGCGATGCGCGACTCCGTGTCCGCGAGCTGCCGCTGCAGCGAGAGGAACGCCTGGTCCGCCGTGAGCGAGGGATAGGCCTCCGCCAGGATCCGCAGGATGCCCTGCGACGCGGCGCCCGCGCGCAGCTCGGCCACCGCGCGCTGCACGCTCGACTCGTGCGCCGCGGTGCCCTTGGTGACCGCGACGAGGTTCGGGATCAGGTCCGCGCGCCGCTTCAGCTGGACGTCGACGAGCGACGCGGCGCGCTCCCACCGCGTCCGGACGCGGACCGCGCCGTTTCGCACGATGCCGACCCAGATCGCGCCGACCACGGCGGTCCATGCCGCGAGCCCGAAGACCGCCGCGATCGCGATCGCGACCCCGTCCGCGCCGGGCGCGAGGCCGGCGACGAGCCGCGCGAGTCCCGCGCCCGCCGCCGCCGCGCACGCCGTGCCGAGGACCAGGCCCACGACCGCGATCGCGCGCGCGCCGGAGAGGTGCGAGGACTCGCCGGAGAGCGAGATCATGAAGATGCCCTCCTCGCCGCCCGCGCCGAGCTCGAGCGTGTCGCCGCCCGACGACGGACGCGCGTTCGCCATCACCCACGCCTTGCTGCCGACCGGCACCGCGACCTCGGTGAACGATCGCACGCCCGTGCTCCCGGACACGACGCGGCCGGGCGCGTGCGTGTCGTAGAGCGGGTGGCCGCGCGAGACCTGCTCGCTGAAGGTGGTCCGCGGCGTCCACGACGCGCCCTTCGATCGCACGACGATCGAGCCCGTCTCGTCGGCGAGGACGAAGTCCATCGTCGCGTCGCCCGAGGCGACGACGTCGCTCCCGTGGCGCACGCGAGTGCGGGTCCTTCCCTTGGAGTCCCGGTAGGTCTCGGTGCGGCGCCAGTGCTCGCGCACGCTCCACGAGTAGTGCACCGACGGGATCCCGCTCAGCGTCGCCCGCGGCGCGTCGTCGCGGCGGACGGTGCCGGCCGTCTCGACGAGGCCGACGAAGATCCCGAGCACCGGCGTGTGCGGCACGTCCTTCAGGAGCCGCGCGAAGCGCCACCAGTGCCACCACATCCACAGGAAGAGCAGGGCGGGCACCGCCGCGGCGAGGAACTCCGGCCCGGGAAGCTGGCCCCCGTGGTCGCTCACCGGCCCTCGGGCTCCCGCACGCGCTCGACGACGAGCAGCGTGATGTCGTCGGCCTGGTGGACGCTGCCGAACTGCATGTCGATGCGCCGGCCCACCTGCTCGACGATCGCCGAGGCCGAGGGTGCCGAGCGCACCGCGATGAACTCGTCGAGGTACCGCTTCGACGGCAGCCGCGCGTGGCGCGTGCCCGACGGGTCGCCTGGGAACGCCTGCTCGAAGCCGTCGGAGTGCAGCAGGAGCCGATCGCCCGGCTCGAGCCGGAAGTCCGCGTCGGGGTACTGCTCGCCCTCGAACACGCCGAGCAGCCCGCCGCCGGCGTCGATGGTGTCGAGCTCGCCGTCCGCGCGCAGGATGACCGGCGGCGGGTGGCCGGCGCTCGAGATGCGCGCCGCGCCCGTCTCGGTGTCGATGACGCAGTAGATCGCCGTCGCGAAGCGGGTGGTCCGCCCCTGGTGGCGGATCATTTCGGCGTTGATGCGCGCGAGCGCCTCGCCGGGCGGGACGAGGCGGTAGCTGCCCTTGCCGACCTCCTTGGTGGGCAGGCCGCGGCAGATCACCATCGTGAGGAGCGCCGCGGGGACGCCGTGCCCCACGGCGTCCGCGATGAAGACGCCGACGTGGCGCTCGTCGATCCGCACCACGTCGTAGATGTCGCCGGAGACGTAGCTCGCCGGACGCCAGAAGGCGTCGACGCGGATCGAGCCGACCGCGGGGAAGTCGCGGGGCAGGAACTCGCGCTGCACCTGCGCGGCGAGCTGGAGCTCCTCCTGCATGCGCGCGATCTCGCTGCGGAGCCCGCCGGTGAAGCGCGTCGCGATCGCGAGCTCGCGGCCGAGCCGGTCGACCTCGTGCTGCCGGCCCGCCATCCCGCGGACCACCGCGGCGATCGTCGCGTCGTCCGCGTCGATCGGCTCCACCGCCACGCCGGGCGACGGCGCGCGGCGCCCCTGCGCGTCGACGAGCATGAGCACGCCGATGCGCGACTCCTCGGCCGCGTCGAGGAGCTCGGAGAGCCCCTGCGGGACGTCCCGCGAGTCCATCAGCACCGCGAGCACCGTGGTTCCGTCGAGTACCGCCGCGGCCCCGCCGCCGAGCGGCACCGCCGCGGCGCGCGCGCCGGGGGCCACCAGCGCGGGCAGCGCCGCCGCGAGGCGTTCCGCGCGCGGGAGGCAGTGCTCGGTCGCGGCAAGCGTGATCGTCGTCGCCCGGGTCTCGCCGCGTCCGCCGGACGTCGCGGTCATCGCAGCGCCGCCTTCAGCGCCTTCGCGTCGATCGCGACCTTCTGCGACGTCGCGAGCTTCAGCTCCGCCGCGCGGCCGGCGCGCAGCTCGATCGCGTACTGCGCTGGCGACACGCTCGAGTAGCGCGGCAGCCGCGCCTCGTACGCGAACAGCGACTCGCCCTCGCGGCGCAGCGGCTCCTTGCGCATCGTGTGGATCGCGGTGACGTAGCCCATCGGGTCGAGGTAGACGATGTCCATGTCCGTCACGCAGTCCTTCATCCAGAAGCCGCGCATCTCGGAGTTGGGGAAGACGAACACCATGCCGCCGTCGACCGGGATGTCCGCGACGCCGCCGAGCCCGCGCGTTCGGGTCGCGTCGCTCGAGCTCACGGTGAGCGAGAACTGCTGGCCGGCGATCGTGGCCTTCCACGTCCCGCCGTCCTTGAGCCCGGCGGGCTCGCACGCGATGCACGCGACGGCGGGAAGTGCGGCGATCAGGAACCGTGGAGCCATGCGACCGACCTTTCGTCGAGGCGCGGCGGCGAGACGGTCGCGCGCGCGTGCCATCGCCGCAGGATATTCGGCTCCACCAACGCGCGGAACGCGTCCGGGTCGAGCGGCTCCGGGCGCTCGACCGCGCCGATCCATCCGGCGACCAGCCCGCGGACCCGCGCCGGATCGACCCCTGCCGCCCGGAGCGAGGCGAGCGAGCGCGCGCCGTCGCGCTTGGCCATGCGCCGGCCGTCCGCCTCGAGCGCCAGCGGGAGGTGCCACCAGCGGGGCGGCTCGTGGCCGAGCGCGCGGTGGACGATCGACTGGATCGCCGCCGACGGCAGCAGGTCGTCGCCGCGGACGACGTCGGTGACGCCCTGCGCGATGTCGTCGACGGTGACGGCGAGCTGGTAGGCGGGGAATCCCGCCTTCGTCCAGACGATCGGGTCGCCCGAGTCGCGCGCCGGGTCGAAGGTGTGCGCGCCCGCGACCTCGTCCTCGACGCCGACCGCGCCGGGCTCGATGCGGAGCCGGTGGTTGACGTCGCGCCGGCGGAAGCACCACGCGCCGGGGTCCGTCGGGCGCAGCGACGCTGGGAAGGGCGCGGGGGCGTCGGCCGCGTGCGGCGCACCGAGCGCGAGCGACGCCTCGCGCACCTCGCTCCGCGAGTGCGGGCTCTCGTAGACGAGACCGAGGCCGGCGAGCCGCTCCATCGCCTTCGCGAACGCGTCGAGACGCTCGCTCTGGCGCACCACGGGGCCGTCGTGGTCGATGCCGAGCCAGGCGAGGACGTCCTCGGTGGCGGTGTCGCCCGCGGCCTGCGCGCGGTCGCGGTCGAGGTCCTCGATCCGGAGCACGAGGCGCCAGCCGAGGTTTCGCGCGAGCGCCCAGTTCACGAGGAACGTGCAGGCGTTCCCGAGGTGGAGCGGTCCCGTCGGGGACGGCGCGATGCGCGAGCAGCGGGGCGTCCGTTGCATGGCGGAAGGGTATAGTCGCCGTACGAATGGCACGACTCACGGCCAAGCAGATCCAGGCGAAGCTCGCGGCGCTCCAGGAATGGACGCGCAGCGGCGGCGTCATCCAGCGCACCTTCTCCTTCGGCGACTTCGTCGAGGCGATGAAGTTCGTCGACAAGGTGGCGGCCGAGGCCGAGCGCGTGCAGCACCACCCGGACATCATGGTCCGCTACTCGAAGGTGACGCTCGCCCTGAGCACCCACGACGCCGGCGGCATCACCGACAAAGATTTCGAGTTGGCCAAAAAGATCGAAGAAGTCGTACTCTATCGACCAAGCGGCGGTGCGCTCGGCACCGGGAATCCCAA
>JAIYBS010000379.1 GCA_027488415.1 Planctomycetaceae bacterium
CCGGTGGACGACCCGCTCGAGCTGAACAAGCTGCGCAGCTACACGGCGCAGTTCAACGGTACGAGCGCCGCCGCGCCGATCATCGCCGGCTGGTGCGCCTGCGTGCAGGGCTTCTGCAAGCAGTGGTTCGGCGCCCCGCTCCCGCCCGGCGCCCTCCGCGCGCAGATCAGCGGCAACGTCTTCCGCCAGTGCGGGCAGGACTACGCCAATCCGAACTTCCCGGGCTACCCCGAGACCGGCACCCCGGCCGTCGGCGACATTGAGCCGGGCGGCGCGCAGGCACGCATCGGCGGCTTCCCGAACACGCGCACGACGATCAGCTCCGTGATCGCGTCGACGTTCGGCGGCACGAGCGTCCAATTCGACATCATCACCGGCACCTACGACTCCGGCTCGAGCTTCTCGATCCGGCAGCTCGACGGCAGCCCGCTCCGCATCAACGCGGAGCGGCGTCGCGCGGGCTCGCGTGGCCAGGGCTACGGTTCGTCGCTGCTCTACCCGCTGACGGGTGGTACGACCGACCTGCAGCTGGCCGCGACGTCGACCTCGGCCCCGAGCCAGGTGTCGGCGATCGGCCTGCTCGGCGCGTCCTTCGTCTCGTGGAACACGCCGACGATGGAGATCGTGTACTTCTACAACTTCACTCAGCAGCGCTGGGTGTCCGGCGGCAACGTGGTGCTCGGTGCCGCCCCGCCGGCCGAGGTGACCCGGTTCTTCCCCCCGGGCGACCTCGCGAACTTCGTGACGGGCACGCCGAACGGCGGCTCCCGCGTGTATGCGCGCGTGTACACGTGCGGCCTTGGCAACACGGCGTACACGATCCTGCACGACCAGCTCAGCCTGGAAGTCACGGTCGACATCTTCGGGCCCTGACCGGGTCCGCATTCCCGCCCCCCCGCCCCCGGGCTGATGCCCGGGGGCTTTCTTTTGGCGACTTTCGGCCCAATCCGGCCAACCGCGACCGCCACGGGCGCTCACAGCGCCTAGATTTCAATGATGTCTGAAACTGGCGAGGTCCCCCCGATCCCCGAGCCGCGGCTTCCGCTGACGGACGCGGAGCGGCTGTTCATCGAGCGATGGGCGCTGATGGCCGCGTCGTGGGGCGTGCCCCGAAGCATGGCGGAGGTGCACGCACTGCTCTTCGTCACCGGCGAGGCGCTGACCGCCGACGACCTGATGACGGAACTCGGGATCAGCCGCGGCAACGCGTCCATGACCATCCGGACGCTCGAGGAGTGGGGCATCGTCCACCGGGAACAGCGCGCCAACGAGCGACGCGAGTACTTCCGCGCGGAGCAGGACACGCTGGCGCTGTTCTCGACGGTCATCCGCATCCGCAAGGGACGCGAGGTCGATCCCCTGCTCTCGCTCGTGACGGAGTGCCGCGCGCGGGTCGAGGCCGGAGGCGCGCGCTCCGCGCAGTTCACGCGCAAACTCGACGACATCCAGCTCTTCGTGACCACGGTGGACGCACTCGCATCTCGACACCTCGAGCCGGGCGGCGACGGGATGCGCTCGCTTCTCGGCGCCTTCTCGCTCCTCGATACCCCGGGGGGCGAACGATGACCGTGGCCTCCGGTACGGCAAACGAGTCCCGCTGCGCGTCGAACGATGCGCGCGTGGAGATCGCTTGGACCGTGAGCGCCGGCGCTCTCGGGAACGACCGCAGCTATGCGAGTGCGGTCCTGCACGTGACCTGCGAGTGGGATCCGGACTGCAACGAGTGCCTCGTCACCTGCCACGCCTCGCTGCAGCAGGCCGGCACCGAGCGGCCGATACGCATCCCGGATGACCTCATCGCGACGGTCTCGTCGTCGGCTCGCTGGACCCATGTCTCGATCGCTTCCTGCGGGCATCGACCGCTCATCATCGCGAGCTTCGAGCACGGGCGGCTCGTCTACTGCACGTCCACCCTCCCGGGGGACGCGGGCCTTGCGGGCGGCACCTACGACGCCCCGACCGGAATCCTCGAGCTCTACGACCGCTGACCTGATGGCGGCGGAGGGGTGCCTCTGATAGACTTCGTCCCGCGCTGGACGGGTGGCCGAGTGGCTGAAGGCGCTGGTTTGCTAAACCGGTTTACGGGGTACAACTCCGTAACGCGGGTTCGAATCCCGCCCCGTCCGCTTCAAGTTCGCGGCCCGGCACTGCCCGGGCCGCGTTCGTTTCCCCACCTGCGGGTCGCCCGGCACCGCAGGCCCGGCGTCCGCGCCGGCCGGCAGCCCATCGGGCGGATCACCGCATGGAACAGTTCATCCACGACCTCTGGCAGCTCGTCACCCAGCCCGGGCAGCTCCGCGAGAACCTGGCGCAGATCGTCGACACGCTCGGGGGAGGCGCCACCTATTCGATGCTGGGGCTGATCGTGTTCGCGGAGACCGGGCTCGTCGTGACCCCGTTCCTCCCCGGAGACAGCCTGCTGTTCGCCACCGGCGCGGTCTGCGCCACGGTGGCAAGCGTCGCGGCGCAGAACGGAACGACCCCCGCCGTCGGCGTCGAGATGATGGCGCTCGTCCTCTTCGTCGCGGCCGTGCTCGGCGACGGGGTGAACTACCACGTCGGGCGCGCGATCGGCCCGGTCGCCTTCAGCGGCCGGTTCCGCTGGCTCAAGGCCGAGCACCTCGAGCGGACCCGGGCGTTCTTCGAGCGCCACGGGGGCCGAGCAGTGGTGCTCGCCCGGTTCGTGCCGATCGTCCGGACGTTCGCCCCGTTCGTCGCGGGGATCGGCGCCATGAGCTACGGGCGATTCCTGTTCTTCAACGTGTTCGGGGCGATCGTGTGGGTCGGCCTCCTGCTCGGCGCCGGGTACTGGCTCGGCGGGCTGCCCGTCGTGCAGAAGCACTTCTCCAAGGTCGTCCTCGGCATC
>JAIYBS010000349.1 GCA_027488415.1 Planctomycetaceae bacterium
ATCGCCGCCTACCTCCGCGCCGAGCGATTCATGCCGGGCAACGCGGACCTCGCGCACAACCTCGCAGAGGCGCGCGGCAAGGTGTCGAGCTCGTTCGACCGCGGCGGCACGACGATGCTGGTCGACTCGGTGGCGCGCTGGTGGCACCTCGTCCCCCACGGCACGCGGACGGCGCTCGCCTGGTCGTGCTGGCTCGTGTTCTGGGGGATCGTCGCGGCGCGAGCCCTCGCCGGAGTCCGTCCGACGCACGGCATGGCGGGCGCCGCATGGCGCACCGCGTTCTGGGCGTCGCTCGGCGGATGGGTCCTCTTCGGCAGCTCGATCGTGGCCGACGAGGCGCTCTCGACCTCCCGCCCGCGCGCGGTGCTGCTGGAGGCGGGCACCACCCTCCGCAAGGGCAACGGCGACGGCTTCGAGCCGGCATTCGTCGAGACGCTCGGCCCGGGCGTGGAGTGCACCGTCCTCGAGGAACGCCCCGGCTGGCTGCGCCTCGAGCTGCCCGACGGCCGCAGCGGCTGGGTCCGCGCGAACCAGGCCGAGCGCACCTGACGCGACCGACGCGCGCGGCGCACCCTCCGTGAATGCACGAACGCCCCGGCATGGCCGGGGCGTTCGAAACGGAGAGGGTGGGATTCGAACCCACGAGTAGGACGAGCCCACTACTAGTTTTCGAGACTAGCTCCTTCAACCGCTCGGACACCTCTCCAGTGCGGTCGGCACGGAAGTATCGGCAGAAACCCGTCCGCGGTCAATGGCAACCGAGTGATTCGAGCGACGATCTGCCCCTCGGGCGGATAAACCCCGCCGAAACCCGCCGCAGGCGGCTCATCCGGGCGCACGCTCGGGCAGCGTGAGCACCAGGATCCCCCCGACGAGCAGGAGGAGCCCGAGCAGCTTCCTCACCGTGAACTCCTCGCCCAGCACGAGGAACGCCCCGATGGCCGCGACGGTCGGCGCCAGCGCGAAGGCGATGGGCTTCACCTTGCTGACGTCCCCGGTCGAGAGCCCCAGGTAGAAGAAGGCGAGCCCGAGCGCGCCCGCGCTCACCCCCGCCCCGAGGACCAGCTTGGCCCAGGTCGCCGCGGACGCCTGCGTCCAGGCCGCCGGCTCGCGCGCCGCCTGCACGCCGACGGGCTCGAGCCAGCCACGGGAGGCCGCCAGCCACGCCACCCAGATCACGGGCAGCGCGACGGTGGCTCGAACGGCGATCGCGGTCATCGGCCCGACCTCGCCGCTCTTGAGCGCGCTCTTCGCAGCCAGTTCACCGATGCCCCAGAACAGCCCGGCAAGGATCGCGAAGACGAACGGAGCCATGCCCGGAGGATACGGAGCCGCGGGACTCCGTCACCGTCGATGCTCACCGGTGCCGTGCTCCCTTGCGCCGACGAAAAACCCGCCCGGAGGGGCGGGTGTTCGATCACGGGACCTGGACTCGTACGGTCTTGCAGGAGCGGGTTGCGCCCCGAGCCGCGCGTTCAGACGCCCTTGGGCGCCTCGAGGCCGCTGGCCTCCCAGTCGATGGTGATCTTCTCCTGAACGATCTCGTCGATCACGACCTCGAAGTCGGTCCGGCCGTTGCGCTCCACGAGCGGGCGCGCGCCGTCGACCAGCTCGCCGAGGCGGCGCTGGATCAGGGCGGTCAGCTTGAAGCGACCACCGAGCTTCTGGACGATTTCATCGCTCTTCAGGGCGTCGATCACGGTGAGGATCCCTCGTGCGTCAGGGGTAGTTGGGGCGTTCGCTGCAGGACCCGGGCGGCGCGCCGCGGATGGGCAGCGGCGCCCAAGGTCGAGCCGCGCAGTATAGCCCGGCCCGAAGCCGCCGCAAAGCGCCGAGAATATGGGCTTGCCGCGCCCCACGGGGTACCCTGCCCCCGTGGCCGAGCCCGCAAACCGATTCCCCGCCGCCCTGCGCGTCAAGCGCGGCGAGGACTTCGACCGCGCGTACTCGCTCCGGCGGCGGAGGGACTGCGGCGCCGTGATCGTCTACGGCGCCCCGAACGGGCTCCCGGTGACGCGCCTCGGGCTCAGCGTCTCGCGGAAGGTGGGCGGCGCGGTGCAGCGCAACCGCGTCAAGCGCCTGCTGCGCGAGGCGTTCCGCGCCGTGCAGCACGACCTTCCGGCAGGGCTCGACCTCGTGGTGGTCGCGCGGCCGCACCGTGAATGGGAGCCGGAGCGATACCGGGCAGCGATCGCCGAGAGCGCGGCGCACCTCGCGAAGGCGATCACCGGCACGGGTCACGGCACGGGATCGTGACCGCACCCGCCCCACGGATTGCAGCGCACGATGCGCCATGCGGCGAGGCGCACGCCGTGCAGCGCGCCGTGCCGACCGATCGCCTCGATCGCGTACGCCGAGCACGACGGCTCGAACCGGCACCAGCCGCGCGTCATCCACGCGAGGCGACGCTGGTAGAGGCGCACGCAGGCGATGCACGCGCGGGCGGCGGCCCCCTGCCCGGCTTCCTCAGGCATGGCGGACCGGGTTCCGGACGGAGCCGACCCCCTCGATGGTCACCTCGACCGTGTCGCCGTCCTTCAGGAACACCTTCGGCGTCCGGCCGAAGCCGACGCCGGCGGGCGTGCCCGTCATGATCACCGTCCCCTCGAGCAGGGTCATCCCGCGCGAGAGGTCCGCGACGATGCGCGCCACGGGGTGGAGCATCATCGACGTGTTCGAGTCCTGCATGACCTCGCCGTTCACGCGCGTCACGATGCGCAGGTTCTGCGGGTCCGGCACCGCCGAGACGGGCGTCACCGCGCCGATCGGGCAGAAGGTGTCGAAGCTCTTGCCGCGCGAGAACTGGCCGCCGCTTCCCTCGCGCTGCCACCACCGCGCGCTCACGTCGTTCGCGGCCGCGTAGCCGCGGACCACCGAGAACGCGTCGCGCTCGGACACGTCGCGGCACGTGCGGCCGATGATCACCGCGAGCTCGCCCTCGAAGTCGACCTGCGGGCCGTGCTCGTCGCAGATGGCGGGGATGACGATCGCGTCGCCGTCGCCGCAGGCGCTCGCGGGGTTCTTCAGGAACAGCACCAGCCGCTCCGGGGCCTTGCCGCCCATCTCGGCGGCGTGGTCGGCGTAGTTCTTCCCGATGCAGAGGATCGCGGGCGGAAGCGTTCGCATGGCGCGAGGGTACCGCGGGTCAGCGCTTGCGGTCCGAGGAGCCGTCCTTGAGTTCCTGCTGCTGCGCGGCGCGCTGCGCGGCCTGCTCGGCCTTGCGGGCGCGGTACGCCTCGATGTTCGGCGGGGGCGGGAACAGGGTCGCGGCCGTGCCGCCGCCGGAGGCGAGCGGGCTCGCCGCGATGTCCGCGGTGATCCGCTGCAGCGACGCGTCGTAGGCCATCGCGCGCTGGTCCTCGGGCAGCCGGTTGTAGACGGTCAGCCGGTCCACCAGCGGGATCGACGGGTCCTGCATGATGCCGACCAGCACGTCCTCAACGCTCCGCTCGAGCGAGCCGATCAGGTCGGCGAGGCGGGCGTCGCCCATCTTGGTCTTGAAGTCCGTGTACTGGTTCGTGCGGAAGAACTCGGTCAGGTCGCGCGCGAACGCGAGCGCGTCGTCGAGGACCTTCTTCTTGCCGACGAGGTACGCCTCCAGGAAGCCGCGGCGGAGGATCGCGTACACGTCCGTGCGCGCGACCTCCGGCACCATCTCGTACTCGCCGAAGGTGGTGTTGCGCACGAAGACGTCGACCGGGGCCACGTACTTGTTGTTCGGGATCAGGCCGCCGCGCCCGCAGAGCTTGTCGAGCTCGTCGAGGATCCGCTGCGCCTCGTCCACCTCGCCCGCGTGGTAGAGCTCGCGCACCGCCTGCGCCATGAAGTTCTCGTAGAAGTCGACGAAGGTGTCGGCGCCCGCGCCGCGGGCCTTGTAGTGCTTGCGGTACAGCTCGCGGAAGTAGCGGTCGATCGAGCCGATCCAGCGCGGGTCGTACAGGCGCGTCGGGTGGTCGTTCGAGAACGGGTCGACCCGCATCAGGCCGCTGTGCGCCAGCGCCTGCATCGCCTGGATGGTGGTCCGGTCGTCGTTGAGGATCCGGTAGATGTCCTCGTCGTTGTTGTAGCGCTCGGAGCCGATCTCGCTGCCGAGCTTCGACCAGTAGAACGCGTGCGACTGCGGGTGGCGCCAGTCGAAGGGGCCGAAGTCGCGCGTGTACTGGGCCATCCGCGCCGGGTCCATGTTGTAGTCGTCGAGCAGCACGCGCTTTCGCAGGTACGCGACGAGCTCCTCGAGCGGCTTGGCGTTCGCCGGGTCGCCGAGCACGTCGTCCATCGCGGCGAAGACGGGGTCGCGCCGGCGCAGCTGCTCGCGCATGCCGAAGAGCCGCGCGTAGCCGGTGTTGTCCTTCAGCGAGGACCACCGGCCGTGCGTCATCAGGAAGTCGCGGTCGAGCTTCACGCCGCAACGAGCCAGCTCCGCCGGGTCGGCGCGCCAGGGGGCGTGGAGCAGCGG